>JAABSQ010000302.1 GCA_011390315.1 Desulfobacteraceae bacterium | reverse complement strand
TCTGAGGCCCCCAAATTTTCTTTTTTGACCCTTTCCTTTCACCCCGGGCGGACGCCCGGTCGGTTTTTGAGGAATAGCCGGTCGGTTTTTAAGGAATAGTATGGACAAACACATTCTGGTCGTCGGCGGTGCGGGGTATATCGGAGCGCACATGTGCAAGTATCTCTCCGCCCACGGGTATTCGCCGCTGGTTCTCGACAATCTGGTATACGGTCACCGCGAGGCGGTTCAGTGGGGTCCGCTGATCGAAGGCTCGATCGAAAACACCCGTCTGCTGGATGAGGTTTTTTCCAAACACGATATTTCAGGGGTCATGCATTTTGCGGCCTATGCCTATGTGGGCGAATCCGTGGAAGATCCGGCCAAGTATTACCGGAACAATGTGGCGGCCACCCTGAATCTGCTGGAAGCCATGGTTCGACACCGGGTCGATCGTTTTATCTTTTCTTCATCCTGCGCCACCTACGGGGAACCGGTCCAGATTCCCATGGCCGAGGATCATCCCCAATTTCCGATCAATCCCTACGGGCGAACCAAGCTCATGGTGGAGCAGGTGCTGGATGATTTCGAACAGGCCTACGGGCTTCGTTCCGTCTGCCTGCGCTATTTCAATGCGGCGGGGGCCGATCCCGACGGACGGTTGGGAGAGGACCACGCTCCGGAAACCCACCTCATTCCCCTGGTGCTTCAAACCGCCCTCGGGCAGCGTGAAAAGATTCACATCTTCGGGGACGATTACGATACCCCGGACGGCACCTGTATTCGGGATTACATTCATGTGGAGGATCTGGCCCGGGCCCATCTCGCCGCCCTGGAACGGTTGCTGGAGGGCGCTCCCGGAGATAAATTCAATCTCGGCAACGGAGAGGGGTATTCGGTAAAGGCGGTGATCGACACCGCCCGCCGGATCACCGGCAAACCGATTCCGGCCCGAATCGATCCGAGAAGGCCCGGAGATCCGCCGTCTCTGATCGGTTCCAGCCAAAAAGCGATGCGGGACCTGGAATGGAAACCCGCGTACCCCGGTCTCGACACCATCATTGAAACCGCCTGGCGATGGCATCAACGCCATCCCGGGGGGTTCGGGAGGTAAAATCTCCTGTTTTTCAAAAAGAAATTATGACAGAATACGCATGCGGTTTGAAATTTCATTTTCAACGAAAGGACGACATGATGAAGAAAATGAGGCGGAGCGGCGGATGGCGAATGTTTGCAGGGTTGTTCTTCTCTCTGGTGTTGCTGGCCGGATTTTCAGGCTGCACCGGCTTGAGAGGCGGTTCGAGCGGATACGACGCTCAGGGTGTTGCGGCCGACACGGGCAGCCCGCTTTATTACGGGTTCAATGATGTGCTGATTCCGCCGGAATTGAGGGCGGACCAGAAAAATTCGTATATTGTTCAATCCCACGGTTTTTCAGCCGGGATTCTTTCCTTCAAGGGCCGGGTGAACCGGGGCTCTCTGGTCGCCTTTTTCCGGGAAAACATGCTTAAAGACAACTGGAAACCCACCGGCTCTTTCATCTCCTCGAGGACCATTCTTTTGTATGAAAAGCAGAATCGCTGGTGCGTGATCTACATCACCGAGGGCGATTTCTACACCAATGTGGAGGTCGGGGTTATTCCCCGGATCGATGAAGGCAGTGGAGAACTGATTCGATAAATGACCGGCCGTCTTCAGGATAAACAGCTCATCCTCGGGGTGTGCGGCGGCATTGCCGCCTATAAAAGCGTCCAGCTGCTTCGGCTGATGACCCAGCAGGGGGCCCGGGTGCGGGTGGTCATGACCCGCCATGCCGGTGAATTCGTGGCGCCGCTCACGTTTGAGGCGCTCTCCGGAGAACCGGTCTGCATCGATCTTTTCGATCGGACCGACCGGGACGCCTCCATTCGGCACATCGACTGGGCCCAGGAGGCCGACGCCGCGGTGATCGCGCCGGCCACCGCCAATCTGGTTGCCAAGCTGGCCAACGGAACGGCCGATGATGCCCTCTCCACCTTTCTGTTGGCCATGATCTGTCCGGTGCTGGTCTGCCCCTCCATGAACACCCATATGTACCAGCACCCGTCGGTTCAGCGGAATCTGGACCGGTTGAAATCGGACGGCCACATGGTCCTGGAACCGGGCGCCGGGCAGCTGGCCTGCGGCACGGTGGGGCCGGGCAGACTGCCGGAACCGGAACAGATTCTGGATCGGCTGATCTCCCGTCTTACCCCCAAGGACCTGGCCGGCAAACGGGTGCTGGTGACCGCCGGGCCGACCCGGGAGTTTATCGATCCGGTCCGGTTCATCTCCAATCCGTCATCGGGAAAGATGGGGTTTGCCGTGGCTGCGGCCGCCGAACACCGGGGCGCCGAGGTCACACTGGTGACGGGACCCACCCGTCTTTCCGATCCGGCCGGTATTCAAACGATTCGGGTGGTCTCGGCCCGGGAGATGGCCGGAGCGGTCTTCGACCATTTCGAGGCGGCCGATATCATCATCAAAACCGCGGCCGTATCCGATTACAGCCCCCGGGAGACCGCCGATCACAAGATCAAGAAGGGGGCCGAGGAGATGTCCCTGGCGCTTCAAAAAAATATCGACATCCTGCGGACCCTCGGCGGCCGAAAGCGCCCGAATCAATTCCTCGCCGGATTTGCGGCGGAAACCCGAGACCTTCGGGAAAACGCCTGTAAAAAACTGGTTGAAAAGAACCTGGACATGATCGTCGGCAATCTGGTGGGCAATCCCGATTCCGGATTTTCCGCCGATACCAATCGCGTGACCCTCTTTTTCCCGAACCGGGAAAAGGAACCCCTGGAGATCATGGACAAAGCCTCGGTGGCCCATCGCATTCTCGACCGGATCATGGAGCGACTATCGTGAGCCGGGAACAGACCCCGTTTTCCCGGGACCCCGGGGCCGTATTCGCGGAGACCCTGGTTCAGGTCCGAAACACCCTCTCCTTTATGGCCGAGCTGGGGTGCCGCGGATTCGATCTTTCAGAAGAGGCCCTGGATGTTCTGAATCGGCTGGGTACAATCGACCGGCAGCAAACGCCGAAGCAACCGGAACGGCAGGACCGACCGGCTGCCGCGAAAAGAAAGGACTCCCCTGCTGAATCGAACTCACGGGAAAAGCCGAAAACCCGGGCGGAATCCATCCGCCCCGAATCTCTGAAGGATATTCGGGGCGATCTGGGGGACTGCCGGCGCTGTATACTATGCGAGCGCCGAACCCATATCGTCTTCGGCGCCGGAAATGCCGAGGCCCGGCTGATGTTCGTGGGGGAAGGCCCCGGACGGGACGAAGATCTTCAGGGGGAGCCTTTTGTCGGAGCCGCCGGCCGGCTTCTGACCAAAATCATTCAGGCGATTCAACTCACCCGGGAAGAGGTGTACATCGCCAACATCATCAAATGCCGTCCTCCGGGAAATCGGAACCCGGAGCCCGAAGAGATTCGAACCTGCTATCCCTTTCTGGAACGTCAAATTCAGGCCATACGACCGGAATTCATCTGCGCCCTGGGAAGCTTCGCCGCCCGGACCCTGTTGAGCACGACCCAGCCCATTTCCCGACTGAGGGGACGTTTTCATGACCACAAAGGGATCAAGGTGGTCCCCACCTTCCACCCCGCCTATCTGCTTCGCAATCCGGAGCGGAAGCGGGACGTCTGGGAGGATATGAAAATGCTCATGCGGGAGATGGGCCGTGAAATCTGATCTCGTCTTTTCCGTCCTCGCTTTTCTGTTCATTTTTTTTCCGCTCCCCGCCGACCTGAAGGCAGAGGACCCCGGCGACATCTATATCATTTCCATTTCGGATCCCATCGGTCCGGGAGTCTCCGGTTTTGTAGTGACCGGCATCGAACAGGCCAATGCGGAATCGGCCGAGTGCCTGATCATTCTTCTGGATACCCCCGGCGGTCTGGTGGATGCCATGCGGGATATCGTTCAGGCCGTTCTGGGAAGCAGGGTACCCGTAGTGGTCTATGTGGCGCCCCCCGGGGCCCGGGCCGCATCGGCCGGGGTGTTGATCACGTTGGCGGCGGATATCGCGGCCATGGCTCCCGGCACCAATATCGGCGCGGCCCATCCGGTCGGGGCCGGCGGAGCGGAGATGGAAGGCCCCATGGCGGACAAGGTCCTCAATGATATGGCCGCCTATGCCCGGACCCTTGCGGAACGCCGGGGCCGGAATGTGGAATGGGCCGAAAAGGCGGTTCGGGAGTCGGTATCGGCCACGGAAAACGAGGCTCTGGAAGAAGGGATCATCGACCTGATCGCCGCCGATCCCGAGGATCTGATTCAAAAACTCGACGGCCGGAGGGTGGCGGGAAAAGGGGAGCTGAATCTTCAAAACGCGCGGCGGGTGCCGATAGAAGCCGATTTTCGCACTCAGATTCTCAAAGCCATCAGTGATCCCAATATCGCTTTTATCCTGCTGATGATCGGGCTGGCCGGCCTCTATTTCGAGCTGGCCCAGCCCGGGGCCATTTTCCCCGGCGTGATCGGGGGGATCAGCCTGATTCTGGCCTTTTTCGCCCTTCAGACCCTTCCGGTCAATTATGCCGGGGTGCTTTTGATTATCGTGGGCCTGGTTCTGTTCCTTCTGGAAATCAAAATCACCAGCTACGGGTTGTTGAGCCTGGCCGGAATCGGAAGCCTGTTTTTGGGCTCCCTGATGCTGTTTGAGAGGGAAATGCCGGGGTTTCGCTTGTCCTGGAGTGTGCTCATCACCACGGTGGCGATGTTTTCCGGATTTTTTATCGCAGTGGTGATCCTGGTCTGTCGATCTCA
>JAABSQ010000301.1 GCA_011390315.1 Desulfobacteraceae bacterium | reverse complement strand
TTTCGGTACCACCCCGGGAGCCCAGTACGACCGATTCATCATCAACGGGAGCACCCCGCTGGGCGGAAGCTTATCCGTTCATCTGAATACGACCGCATATACACCGCAGGTGGGGGATACTTTCGATATTGTTCAGGCGACTTCAATTGCCCCCACCGCGGCTTTTGACGTTCTCAATCTGCAGGTAGACGGCGTCTCCCAGAATTTCTCAGACTACTTCTCTATTAAATACCTTTCCACTGGAACTCCCCCCAGTGTCCGATTGGAGTATATCAAACCGCCGCCGGTATTCCATACTTTAGCCATTTCCGTTCTGCCGCTTGGCGGGGGAACGGTTTCAATAACCGGTTCGAGCGGCGACACTGGCTCGGGGACGGGCGCCGGTTTCACCTGTTCGGAGACCTGCTCCACCAGCTTTGAGTCCGGAACGGTGGTGAGTTTGGCGGCCCAGCCGTCCTCCGGCTATGAGTTCGTCCGTTGGGAGGGTCAGGATTCCGTGGATGGAGATATTGCCGTCGTCGTACTGGAAAGCGACCGCAATGTCGCAGCGGCGTTCAGTCCCGTTCAGACCCCGATTGAAGATCTCTGTCCTTCGGATCCGAATAAAACGTTTCCGGGTATTTGCGGATGCGGGGTGCCGGATACCGATTCGGATGGAGACGGCGCTCCGGACTGCGTGGATGAGTGCCCCGAGAATCCCGATAAAATTCTCACCGGCGATTGCGGCTGCGATACGCCGGATGTCGACACCGACGGCGATCTGGTTCCCGACTGTCTGGATCAGTGCCCCGAAGATTCCGACAAAATCCTTCCCGGCATCTGCGGGTGCGGCGTCTCGGAAATCGATTCGGATGCGGATACGGTTCTGGATTGTCTGGATGAATGCCCCGAAGATCCGCTGAAGATCATCCCCGGTGAGTGCGGCTGCGGAATACCGGAGATCGACACCGACGGCGACGGCGTCCTGGACTGCCTCGACACCTGCCCCGAGGACCCGTTCAAACTGATCCCGGGCGATTGCGGCTGCGGCATCCCGGAGACCGACCGCGACGGGGACGGGGTTCCCGACTGCATCGACCAATGCCCGGAAGATCCGCAAAAAGCCGTCCCCGGCATCTGCGGCTGCGGGGTCTTGGAGATCGATTCAGACCTGGACACGATCCTGGATTGTCTGGATGAATGCCCCGAAGACCCGCTCAAAATTATCCCCGGAGAGTGCGGCTGCGGGATTCCCGATGCGGATGCCGACGGCGACGGTATTCTCGACTGCCTCGACAACTGCCCGAATGATCCATTGAAGGCTCTGCCCGGGGACTGCGGCTGCGGATTCATCGACGAGGACCGGGATGGGGACGGGATCCCCGATTGCCTCGACCCGGAAAATCCGGACCGGCCTTTTACGGCGGGCTCACCGATCGCCGTTTTTCCCGAAACGAACACCTTTTTGCCGGACGAGACCGTCCGCTTCGAAGGCATCATCGTCTCCAGCGAGGGAATCGGTGTTCCCGTGGAAACCCATTTTCAGGTACGCCCCCGGGACCTGCCGTTTGAGACCTTCGAGATTGCCGCCACATACGGGGGAATCGCTCTGGCGACCAAGGAGCTGGAGACCGGATTGGCCTACGGCTGGCGAATCGGCTACCGGCATCCGGATACCGGCCGATTGATCTGGTCGGAAGAAAATCCGTTCACGGTCGGCATGACGGAAACGGCCGAAGGCCCGGATATTCCGCCGGGCGCCGGAATCGAACAGTATCAGATGGCCTCTTTCTTTTTCTGGCCGGAGGACCCCGACGCCTTTGCGGTGCTTGGAGACGATATCGGTGCATATGACACCCGTTTTTTTAAAATCGGATCCTATGACGCCGAGACCGGGCAATACATCGAATTCGACCACGAAGACGGTCTGGAGTTTCTGCCGGGCAGGGCTTACTGGTTCCTGGCCCGGGAAGGGCTCACCCCGACAGTGACCGGCATCCGGGTGACGCGGAACACAGACATCCACGTTCCGCTCTTCATCAATCACGATACCGGAAGCGGCTGGAACATGATCGCTCCCCCCAATGGTGCGGACTACCTGTGGCGGGATGTTCAAATAGTCGCCTATAGCCCGGAAGATCACATCGAATTCGGACCGGCGCCGGTTTCCGCATTGACCCCGGACAACCCCTATCTCGATTTAAAACTTTGGCGATGGAATGAAGGCGAATACGTATCCTATCAGCCGGGGGATGAAGAGGCGGCGCTCTATCGGAATCGGGGCTATTGGGTAAATGCTCGAAAAGAAAGGGTTTACCTGATTTTCTCTCCGTCGGCCCAGAAGGATCTCGATGAAAATTCTCCGGAAGGATTCCGGGAAGGCGCCATCCTTCAGGCGCTTCGAAAAGGCGGCCAATGGATCGGCAAAGCGTTACATCCCGCCTCCGCCACGGCGGACACCGGCGGTGAAACCCCGCCCATGCCCATGGCCGGCATCTCGGGGGATTCGAATGCACCCTCAAGCCGGGTGGACGGCGGCGGGGGATGCTTTATCGACCTGGCAAAGGAATGAACCGCCCCGCAGCGTCTTCAGTCCCTTCATGAAGAAGCGGCATAAGCCTGTTTCGGAAGGAACCTGCTGGAAGAGGGGCCCTGGCCCTGGTCAGATTCGCTCCAGTTTGGCCACCGATTCGATGTGAAAGGTGTGCGGAAACATATCCACCGGCTGAACCTCCAGAACATGGTACCGGTCCTTGAGAATCGACAGGTCCCGGGCCAGTGTCGCCGGGTTGCAGGAGACATAGACGATCCGCCGGGGCGCCTTTTCCAGCACGCCGTTGACCACATCCACATGCATTCCCGCCCGGGGCGGGTCGATGATCATCACCTCAGGCATTTCCTCAATATGGACCAGACGGTCCCGAATGTCCCCGGCCAGGAAACGGCAGTTGTCGACGCCGTTGCGAAGGCAGTTTTCAGCGGCATCGGCCACGGCGCTTTCCACCAGTTCGAGTCCGATGATCTTTCGGGCGAATTCGGACAGGGTAATCGCGATCGCACCGGTTCCGCAGTAAAGATCCAGAACGGTTTCCGTTCCCGTCAATTCCGCATACGCCGTCACGATTTCATAGAGCTTTTCCGCTCCCCGGGTATTGGTCTGAAAAAAGGAGTTGGCTGAAATCTCAAAATCATAGCGGCCGATGCGATCGGTCAATGTGGAGGCCCCGCCCAGCCGGATTTCATATTCCCCGACGGCCACCCCGGCCTTTCGTGCGGTGATGTTGTTGACGACGGATACAATGTTCGGATAGGTTTTCATCAGAGTGTCAGCCAGGGGTTGCACCGCCGAAGAATCCGCTTCGGCGGTGATCAGGTTGACCATCCATTCATCCCGGGCCGCCGAGTGGCGCAGCATCAGAAACCGCCAGAACCCCTCATGGCTTTTGAGTCCGTACACCGGGCGGTCCGACTTTTTGACATATTTCCGGACATCTTCCAGAATTTTGTTCCCGAGATCCGGTTGCAGCAGACAGGCCGCGGTATCCAGAACCTTATGGAAGGTCCCCGGCACATGAAGCCCCAGCGCAAATCCGAATCCGATGTCCTCCCGGCCCAACTCTTCGGGCATCAGCCAGCGCCGGTCTGAAAAGGAAAATTCCATCTTGTTCCGGTACCCGAATATTTTTTCCGAGGGAAGGGTCGGGTGGACCGGCGTTCCGCGGATAAGCCCGATATGCTCCAGGGATTCGGACACATGTCTCCGCTTGTATTCAAGCTGCTTTTCGTAATCCAGGAACTGCCATTTGCATCCCCCGCAATATCCGCTGTACCGGCAGGGGGCGTCCACCCGATGGGGCGACGGCCGCAATAAATCCACCACCCGGGCTTCTGCGAAATTTCTTTTCTTTCGAAAAACCCGGACTCGAACATAATCTCGAGGCACGGCCTGATCGATAAAAACCGCGAACCCGTCCACCTTGGCGAGTCCGCGACCGCCGAACGCGATATCGGCGACCTCCAGTTCCAGTTCCTGCCCTTTTTTTACTCCCATAACTGATATCCTTGTCTGTACCGTTCCATCCGCCAAAATATGCAGGTGAAACGCTTCAAAATTTGTGGTATTTCAAGAATCCTCGGTTCACCTGCCCGATAATCCAAACAAAATCAATACAACTTACTATTTATTGTGGTATGATTTCTGCACTAATATTTTTAAGAAGCGGCCGGTGACAGCAAGAGAATTCATATCTCCGTGAATGCCCGGACCTCGACCAGTAAGAACGGATCTTCATTTCTTCAGTGATCCGGTTAATTATTGCTTGCCTGGTATCGGCAAAATGATTACCCTTTCCTGTGTTTAAGATAGCAAATGCCTTTTCTTAATCAAAGCTCTAAACCAAGCAATGTAAAGGATACACCGCCCATGTCCGAATCCGAAGTTCACGACGAAGTCGACGCCAGCACCCCGGAAACCGAAAGCAGCGCCCATATCGAGGAAATTTCCTTCCAAAGTGAAAACTATCTGCTGAAGGGAACCCTGCATTTACCGAAAAAGGTGGATCATCCCCCGGTCATTGTCGGTTCACACGGCCTGTTCAGCGATCGCCAATCCCCGAAACAGATCGAATTGGCCCATGTCTGCAATGAACAGGGCATCGGCTTTTTTCGTTTCGATCACCGGGGCTGCGGCGAGAGCGAAGGGGAATTCAGGGAAGTAACCACCTTTGAGGCTCGCTGCAATGATTTAACCAGCGCAGTGAAAGCGGTACGGGAACGGGGAGACACCGGCCGATGGACCGGCCTTTTCGGCAGCAGC
>JAABSQ010000300.1 GCA_011390315.1 Desulfobacteraceae bacterium | reverse complement strand
TCTTGGAGGGCCGCAATAGCCACCCGCATGGTAAACCCGGAGGCCAGTCCGTCGTCCACCAGGATCACCGTCCGATCGGCAAGCCGCGGCATCGGGCGGTCGCCCCGGAAGAGTCGGTTTCGGTTCTCCACTTTTTCTCTTGTTTTTTGAATGCCCTTTTCCACAGTCTGTCGGTCCAGACCGACCTGCTCCACCAGCTCCTGATTGAGCTTCACCGTTCCATCAAAAGCCACCGCTCCGTAACCGGCCTCCGTCGTCCAGGGGAGGGTGATCTTGCTCACCACGGCCACATCCAGGGGGAGGTTCGATTCCTTTGCGATCTCGACCGCCACCGGGACCCCGCCCGCGGGGATTCCCATCACCAGGGCATCGGAGTCCTTGTAGAAAAGAAGCATTTCCGCCAAAAACTTTCCTGCGTACCGCCGATCTTGAAACACATAAGAGCGATCAAAAAGCTGTCTGTCTTCATAAACATTTTCGGGTGTTGTCTTCATAAAAAACGGGTCCCCTTTGCGGATACCGCGCCGAACCTTCCTTCAGGTGGTATCCAGAAAATCTCTGAGATTGATGACTTTATCCCCCTTTTCGATGGATGCTTTCATCGTGGCCCGGGCCCCTTCACGCTTGGATTCTCGGATTTCCTGAATCACCTCCTGAAGCTTGGGGGAAGACTCGATCAGCATTTCGATTTTCTTCCTTAACGCCTTCCAACCCGACGCCAGTTCCTCCACTTCGAGCTCGAATCCGCCGAGGTTCGCCAGCAGTTTTCCCAGATCGATCATCATCCCGAAATGGGTGGTGTCTTCCAGATAAAAGGGGCAATGGCACCAGATGCTGGCGCATTGGATTCCCCGCATCTGGGCTTCATGCTGAATCAGGGTATGGATGGAACTCGGCCCCCGATAATCGATGGCCTGAACATTCAACCGGTCCAGTTCTGTAAAAAAGCCCCGGGAGGAGGCGACCGCCGAAATCGTGCGGTCCGTATGAAGGGTGTGGTCGTACATGCTGCCCAGGGTGACAAGGGTTTTCACGCCCGCATCCCGGCAGAGATCCATCATGGTGTCTACAAACTGATGCCACCGAAGGCTGGGCTCTCCCGCGGAAAGCAGGATCAGATCCCGTGCGGATCGGGCCGCGTGATAGGCCCCGCCGGGTGTAGTCAAACTCTTCAAAATCCCGTTTTCGATCCGGGCCGTGGGACGAGTCTGATCATACCGGTAAAACAGATCCGCATTGATTCGCGCAAAGGGAGCGGCGTTGAGTTTTCGAATCAGATAATCGGCCGTTCCCCGGGATACATTCAGAGCGTTTCCCCACCCATCGAACCCGGCGATCAGCATCGGGTCATTCAATTGAGGGAGTTTTTCCATGAAAACCGGGGTCTCATTCATTGCGGTCTGGAATTCCTTTCCGGGCTGAAAACAATCGTAAGACATGGATGCAAAAAAATCATACTGAACAACTATTTTCATGATTTCCAGAAAAGTCAAACACCGGGGCCGGTCCATCCATGGAATCTTCTGGGGAATCTTCTGGGGAATCATCTGGGGGATCATCTTGGGTTTGACACGTTCTCACACCGGGTGTATAGGCTTTTTAGAGGCGAATATATAAGATCACCGG
>JAABSQ010000299.1 GCA_011390315.1 Desulfobacteraceae bacterium | reverse complement strand
TGTGAATCGTCATTCCGGCCGACGTGATTCAAATGGAAAGGGGGAGGCAATCATGAACTACGACAGCAAGATCTTCGCGGTGGAATTTGCCAATTCCGGGGTTCAGACGAAGGTCGCTCTGAATGCCGTAGAGGAGGGAATCACCCGGTTTCTGGAATTTTTCGGGGAAATCTCCTTTGTGGGCAAATCCTTTTATGAAATCATCGAAGACGGCGACGGCCAGGCCCGGTATCAGCGCCTGCTCAAATCGGCTGGATACGAGGGGGATTCCAGGGGATTTATAGCGGAATTGATTCGAAAAATTGAACGGGCCAACAGCACGGATGCCGCACCGGCGGCGGTGGGTGGGATCACCCTGCCGACGCCGTTGCTGGTGGCCGTTTTAGAGCGGATCATGCCGGAAGACCGGTTTATCCGAGTCAAGGATGTGAACCAGTTGGAGCGGTTGACCAATATGAAAGTGCCGGATTCGGATCGGGAGCCGCTTCAGCAGGTGATCGAACGGTACCCCGTGCGGCTGTCCACCCACACCATTCGGCAGATGCGGTTCTCAAAGGCGGTGGCCTACCAGTATCTGCCGTTTGTGGAAGAACTCGATCCGGTGGGGCTCACCAACACCTGGATCGGCCAGTTCCATGAGGGTCTGCTGGAGCAGATGTACAAAAACCGGATCATCTTCGTGCTCAACATGAGCTGTCCGGTCTACTGCCGGTTCTGCTTCCGAAAGCACAAGGACTGCCGCCGCCAGCCGACCCCGACCGACGGGGATGTTCGAAAGGCTGCGGACCACATCCGCAATTCCCCGGCGGTCAAGGAGATGGTCCTCACCGGAGGAGACCCCTTCATGAACCGGAAAACCCTGGCCCGGGCGCTTGAAGAACTCATGGAGGTCCCCCACATCAAAACCCTGCGGCTGGCCACCCGGTCCATCGCCTACTATCCTCATCTTTTTTTTGCGGGCAATATGGCATGGCGGAATTATGTCAAAGAAAAGAACCTGGAATTGAATCAGCGGTCCAAGCGGTTGGAGATCGCCACTCATTTCATCCATCCGGACGAAATTTCCCCCCAGAGCCTCGACATTATCACCGATTTCGTCAAAAGCGGCATGGCGGTTTACGTCCAGACGCCGTTTTTGAACGACTGCAACGACGAAGGGCCGGAGTTGACCGATCTTTTTTCCCGTCTTCGCGGGGCCGGCGCCGAACTCCATTACATCTATATTCCGTGCAGCCCGATTCAGGGAAACAGCGTGTACTGGACGCCTATCTCGAAAGGGCTCGAAGCGGCTGCCTATCTGCGGGCCCACCTCTCGGACCGGGCCATTCCCCGCATCTGCACCGCCACCCCCATCGGCAAGATGGACTGGCATACCAGCGGATGGGCTGTGGAGCAGGACGCGGATGAAAACTTCATCTGGATTCGGTCCCCCTACACCCCGGAATACTTCAACGATTTCGCACCTTTGAGCAAAGGACTGGATGTGCTTCGGGTGAATGAAGAGGGCACCATCGATGTTCGGTACATGGCCAAAATCGGTGATCCGTCGCTGTTCCGGGGGTCCAGAAAACCGCGTCCGTCCAAGCCCGCCGACACCGACCGCAAGCTCCTGGAGTCGCTTCAGGAAGCCGTGGTCCGGGACCAGCGAATCGACCGGAGCATCGTCCCCACCGGGTCCAAAAAGCTGTTCCGAATCCACAAAACCCGCGTGGAAATGGACCCCGGGGCCGGCGAAGCGGAGCTGGACTACATCCGCGAGAACGACGCCCTCACCGATGTGGTGATCGCCGGGCGCAAGGATGCGGTGGACAGCCTCTATTCCATCGGAAAGCTGATTCGAGCGCTTCAGGAGATCCCGCATGTAAATGCGGTTCGGCTGCGGAGCTTGAAATTCGCCTACGCGCCCCAGAGCTATACCCTGGGGGCGCTGGACCGTCTGGCCGGGCTGAATCGGCTCACGGTGGTCAACCCCCTGCGGCTGGAAATCGAAACCCAGTTCCTTCATACCGGCGAGATCGGCCCGGAACATGAAAAGCTGGCCGATGCGCTGCGCCGGCGCGGAATCACCGTCTATGCGAACACCCCGATTCTCTCGGGCATCAACGACAGCGCCGAAGAGATCCACCGCCTCGCCTTTGCCTGCCGGCAGGCGGGAATCGAATTCCATCATCTATACGTGGCCGGATTGCCGATACAACTGTCCGCAAACGGCGCCCGCCCGGTGGATATCGACGATGTGCTGGATATGGGCACCAAGGTGAGGAGGGAAGGCAGCGGCCGGGAAATCCCCCGGTACATCATTCGAACCCCGCTGGGAGAAGTGGATTTCGGCATGACCTCCCGCATGTACGATCGGGACGGAGAGATTCGAGTCAAGCTTCTGCCGTATGATCTGGCATATTACCGGGCCATGTGGCCCGATTTCGAGTGGCCGGATGGGGTGGAGACCGGCTCCGACGGGCATCCGGTGGTATCGGCGCCGGGGCTGAAGAGCGATTCGGGGTTTATGGTTTTACCCGATGATACCCGCGGTTAGGGAGTTCACAAAAGGGCGCCGGAATGATTCTCCTTCCGGCACCCATCTGATTTCCCGTAAAACTGGAGAAAACCATTCTTTCTGGAGAAAAAACGCTCGCCTGCCCTTGCTATGTAGTAGACAACTCAAGCGATGTTATGGAGAATGTCTGGATGGCCATCCCTCCAAGACTTGGGCGACAAAATTGATTTTATATGATCAATTGATTTTAAAAGACGCCGTAAGCAATCATTTCAAAACAATCCGACCCAATTTTATCCGCAGGGACCGCCTAGCCGCTCTGGGTTAGGCAGTTTGTAGCTCTGGAAATTGTTCGATTGGCACTCGCAATTCTTTTTTAGCTTTTTTCCCTTGAGCATGAATCCGATAAAATTCTTCTTCTATTTGAGTTAATACCTTACCCTCAAAATATTCTTCTCCGCAGTATTCACATTGTTCACAGGGAACATCGTTTACAATTAAAAACTGGTTGTTATGCTTGTAAATATATTGAACTCTTGCCTGTTTAAAATTTTTATTGCCGCAAAAATGACATTTTGTGTTCATATTTACCCCCTCTCATAAGGGTTTCTGAATTTTGGCGGAGAAGGAATGTATACCGTAATGACAACAAGCTTTTCTTTCGTTCGCCGCATA
>JAABSQ010000313.1 GCA_011390315.1 Desulfobacteraceae bacterium | reverse complement strand
GGAAGGGTCGGCCAATATCTGCAAGATGATCATCGCCCTGGATCAGCTCGGAGTCCGCAAAGCAAACCGATAAACCGGCCGCCGTTTTTCCGACGCGGCCCTTGAATGGCCGGCTTTCTTTTTCGATGCCATTATCCCATGGGCGCCCGTGGAGAGTATGCACCAGCGCAAAGCGCTTGCAATGGAAACCGAAAAAGAAGCCGCCTGGCTTTTTCCTCCCTGAAAGGAGCCTTCAGTATGAGCAAATCCCTCTCCGAAAAAACGAAGGAGACCGCCGCCCTCTATTTTAAAGACGTCACGGGCGAAAAACCCTATGACCTCTGGCGGGCCTTTGATAAAGACCTGGCCAAGGATCTCTCCATGTTCATCACCGGGCAAATGTATGCCCGGGAGAAGATTCCGCACCCCACTCGGCAGCTGGTCGCCGTGGCGGCCCTGACCGCTCTTTCCCGCCTGGATGAACTGAAGCTGCACATCCAGGCGGCCCTGAACGTGGGATGCACACCCCGCGAGATCGCCGAGGTGATATTCCAGACCGCCGTCTACGCCGGGGTTCCGGCCGCCAATGCCGCCCTGAAAACCCTCAAAAGCGTTCTGGAAGAACAGGAAAGATGGCCCCTTTCCGACGCCGGAGGTAAGGAATAGGATCATAAAGGGTAAGGCAACAACAGGAGAAGGAACGGCAGGTCGGTTTTGGAAATACGTAAATTTCGGTATTTATATCCGGTCGCACTTGCCGTAAGGTGCTCGTGTGATAAGGGCGAAGATGGATCAAGGCTGAAATGCCCTGGCGAAACGGGTCACCGATAAACATGGAGGGGCTGGCTGTGAAAACATCGATGAATCGAAAATGGATTGCCGGATGGTTGCTTCTGGCCGGAATCCTGGCCTTCGGCGCCTGCAAACACGCCCCGGCCGACGAGTCGACCGAGAACCTTCAACGGCCGGAAAAGGAAGCCGCCGGTAAGGAGGTCCGCAGAAGCCGATCCGCCACGGTTCGCTCCCTGCAATTGCAGGTGCTGGAATCCTTTCCGGTAAAAATCGGGGTCGCCCTTTCCGGGGTTCTGCCGGACGGCTGCACTCGAATCGAGGAAATCGAAACCATTCGGGAAGGAAACGACTTTCACCTTCGGCTCTATACCGAACGACCGGCCGATGCCATGTGCACCATGGCCCTGGTTCCTTTCGAGCAGACCGTCACCATCGATACGGCGGGACTGCCGCCGGGCGGCTATACGGTCCATGCCGGCGAACTGACCGCCACCTTCCGATTGGGATCATCGGACGGCCGGTCATCGGATTTTGCCCCCAAACAGAGGGTTACTGAAAATCCCCAAACACCCTGAATATCTTTTTCATCCAACGGGAGAAATCTATGAAAATCATGATCGGGTATGACGGATCCAATGCCGCCAAGGATGCGCTGGAACTGGCGGTGAAGCATGCAAAGGCGTTTCATGCCGAGCTTTTTATCATCCGCTCTCTGGTGGGAGGCGCCGGCGAAGGGCCTGAAAAGATCGAAAAGGCCAACCGGGATATCGCCTATGCGGAATCCTTCTGCAAGGAACAGGGGGTTCCTTTTGAAAGCCACCTGCTGGTTCGGGGCCTGAAACCGGCGGAAGACCTGGTCCGGTTCGCCGAGGAGAATAAAATCGACGAGATGGTCATCGGTGTGAAACGCCGGTCAAAGGTGGGAAAAATGGTTTTCGGGTCCAATGCCCGGGAGGTTATTCTTCACGCTCCCTGCCCGGTGGTCACCATTAAATAAGAGCCCGCCAAAAAGCATTCCACCGCACGAAAACGCCCCTCAACGGGCCCGATTGCTGGCATTCACCCTTTTTCCCTGAACCGCCCGGTCCACGGGCGGAGCCGGCTGCACACGTTCCGCCATGAGTTCCCGAACCCCTTTCAAGGTATCCTCGGCAAGCAGACGTTCGGCATGGTGCCGGGCATCGGCCATGTCCAGGTTCAAAATCTGCTCCTGAATCGCGGGAAGAAACTGGGGGTCGACACTGAGGGTCGGCACCCCGATGCCCAGAAGGAAGGGAATGAACTCGGTCTCATGGGCCATTTCCCCGCAGACGGAGATATCCTTGCCCGCCTTCACCGGCGCTTGAACGATTCGGGCCAGGGCCCGCAGCACCGAGGGATGATCGGGCCGGTAATAGGCCGCCACTTTTTCATTGTTCCGGTCCACCGCCAGTGAATACTGAACAAAATCATTGGTTCCGATGGAAAGAAAATCGGCCTCCCGGGTAAAGCTCTCGATGATTTCCACCACGGCGGGCACCTCCACCATCATGCCGATGGCCGGGCCGGGGTGGTGTTCCAGGTCCTCCGCCTTTAATTCGGCGATGCAGTCGAGGACCATCTGTTTGGCCTCCCTGAATTCGTCCAGGGAGGAGATCAGGGGAAACATGATCCGCACCTTTTCCGCCTCCGCGGCCGCCCGAAGAATGGCCCGAAGCTGCTGCTCGAACAGGTTCCGGTAGTGCATGGAGAACCGAATGGAACGAAGCCCCAGATCGGGATTCATCCCGCCGGCGGCGTTGGCATAGGCCAGCACCTTGTCCCCGCCCACATCCAATGTGCGGATGGTCACCTCCCGGCCCTCCATTTCATCGAACAATCGTTTGTAGATAAAATACTGTTCCTCCTCCGAAGGAAAGGTGGGCCGCACCAGAAACGGAAATTCGGTTCGGTAGAGGCCGACCCCCTCTGCATTCAGCTCCCGAACCGATTTGAGTTCGCTCAGCAGGTTGACATTGGCCAGCAACCGAACCCGGACCCCGTCCCGGGTGCGGGAGATGGGCCGCAGCGGCCGGGCCGCGCCTTTGGCGGTTTTGCGAACCCGATTCCGGGTCTTGAACTGCTCGATCACCTCTTCGCCGGGATTGATATAAATGTTCCCGATGCGGCCGTCCAGGAGCACCGGCGTTCCTTCGGGCAAGTCCGGCAGTTCCGGCCGATCGGCGATCACCAGCGGAATTTTCAGGGATCGGGCCAGAATCGATACGTGAGAGGTGACCCCGCCTTTGACCAGGATGATCCCCTTGACCTCTTCGGTGGCCAGCTTCAGAATTTCCGAGGGGTACAGCTCCCGGGCGATCACGATCCGGTCGCCGTCCAGGCCCTCTTCGCCGTCGTGTTTATAGAGGTTCTTGAGGATTCGGCCGGCCAGATCCTCCATGTCATTGGCCTTTTCGCGAATATAGGCATGGGAACTGGCGGAGAACAGGTTGATATAATGGCGCGCCACCAGCCGAACCGCATCCGGCGGCGATACCCCGTTTTCGATGTGGTCGACGATTTTGTTGATGAATTTGACATCCTTCAGGATCATGAAATGGGCGGTGAAGATCAGAGAGGCGCTTTCGGGAAGCCGCTCCGAGAGCCGGGTCTGGAAATCCATCAGCTCGTCGGAGGTCTGTTTCAGGGCCTCATGAAAATCATCGACCGTATAGAGCTTGCACAATTGTGAACTGCCGGAAAGAAGCGCCCCGTGGCTCTTTTTAAACTGAGTGATCGGGGCAAATGCATTGCCCCCGGAGGCGGTTTTCCCTTTGATGAACTGCAAGGCTTCGGGAGGTAAAGCCGGGGTTTTTCCGGTGGCTTCGAAAAGATCCATCAGCAGACGGGCATTTTCCACGGCCCCGGCCAGCTGGGAAGCCGAAGCCCGCAATGCCATGGCATCCATTTCATTAAAATAGTCGCCCCGCTCCTGCTGCACCACCAGCACACCGATCTTCTGCGCACCTCGCTGAATGGGGACCGATAAAAAAGACTCGAACCGATCCTCATCCGCCTCCTCGAAGTATTTGAACATCGGATTGCAGCTGGCGGAGGCCTCCCGAAGCGGGCGCTGATGCTCAAAGGTGGCGCCCACCAAACCCTCGCCGGGCTTCATTCGAATCCGCCCCACCGCCTTGGGATTGAGCCCCACGGTGGCCTGAAGCACCAGGTATCCGGAATCTTCATCAAACAGGTAGATCGAGCAGACATCCGCCTCCAGATGCCTGGAGACCAGATCGACCGTGCGTTGCAGAAAACTCGCGATATCCTGGCTTCCGGTCACCAAATCCACCAGGTCCCCGATATCGCAGAGCAGATTAAAATGGTCGCGGTGTTTTCTGGCCATACTCATAACCGGCGGAATGCCCCACCTTTCCCGAAGAGATTTCAGTTTGCAGATCAACAAAGAACGGAATCTGAATCAATCTAAGGCAAAACTCGCCGGAGTGTCAAAGAAAAAGTCGACACGGAGGGGATTACAAATTTGAATTATTAAAATACATTTTTGTCTTATAAAAGGCCGATGCCATACAATTTTGTTGTTCATAATTTCTTTCTCCTCAATCGCTTTATACACTTTTATCATTATTTACAGATAGATAAGATAAATAATCAATCTTGGCATGACATTTGCTAACTCTATACCTCAATAGATTTTGCAGATTTGATTATGTTACACTTTTAATAACATTGCAGTGAGGAGGTAACCTTCATGAAAAAGATTTGTCTGTCCTTTTTTTTCGTATCCATAGCCCTTTCCGCCGCCTGGGCTCAGGACCCGGCGACCGCGGAAAGCAACAAAACCGCCATCGACCTGGTTCAGACCCACGCCAACTATCTCTGGACCTTGCTGGCCGCGATTCTGGTGTTTTTCATGCAGGCCGGATTCGCCATGGTGGAAAGCGGGTTGACCCGGGCCAAAAACGCCGTGAACATCCTCATGAAAAACCTGATGGATTTTTCCATGGGCTCCATATTTTTCTGGGCGATCGGGTTCGGATTGATGTTCGGCGCCTCCCCCACCGGATGGTTCGGTACCTCGGGGTTTTTCCTGAGCGATTTCAGCCCGGGCGGCGACCCCTGGGTACTGGTTTTCTGGCTGTTTCAGGTGGTGTTCGCCGCCACCGCCGCCACCATCGTCTCCGGCGCCATGGCGGAACGGACCAAATTTGTGGGCTACATCGCCTACTCGGCTGTTCTGACCGCGCTCATCTACCCGGTATTCGGCAGCTGGGCCTGGGGCAGCCTGTTTAACGGCGACGGGTGGCTGGAAGGATTCGGCTTCATCGACTTCGCCGGCTCCACCGTGGTCCACTCCGTGGGCGGCTGGGCCGCGCTGGCCGGAGCCATCGTTCTCGGCCCCCGATTGGGCAAATACACCAAAGACGGCGGCATTCGTCCGATCCTGGGCCACAATATGCCCCTGGCGGCCCTGGGTGTCTTTATCCTCTGGATGGGATGGTTCGGATTCAACGCCGGTTCCACCACCACCGCCGACACCTCCATCGCCATGATCGCCGTCAACACCAACCTGGCCGCGGCGGCGGGCGCCATCCTGGCCATGATCACCTCCTGGATCAAATTCGGAAAGCCGGAAGTGGGTATGAGCCTCAACGGGGCCCTGGCCGGTCTGGTGGGCATCACCGCCGGTTGCGCCAATGTGACGCCGGCCAGCGCCATCATCATCGGCGCCGTCGCCGGGGTACTGGTCGTTCTGTCGGTTCTGTTTTTCGACTCCATCAAAATCGACGATCCGGTGGGCGCCGTTTCCGTCCACGGCGTCTGCGGCGCCTGGGGCACTTTGGCGGCCGGCATCTTCAATATCGGCGGCACCTCCGGAAAGATCATCGGTGTTCAGCTGCTGGGCATCGCCGCCTGCTTCATCTGGACCTTCGCGGTCGCCTTCGCCATGTTCAAAATCATCGAAGCGACCATCGGACTGCGGGTCTCCCCCGAAGAGGAGCTGGAAGGCCTCGACTATACGGAACACGGCGGCAACGCCTACCCGGATTTCGAGGTGCTCTCGTACGGCGGCAGCGGCTCATCCAGAGGCGCGGGAAAACCCGATCATGCCAAAAGCCCGCTCAAGGGATCGAGCCCGGTGGAACAATCCTGACCTTCCAAAAGGGTTCCCCAAGAACCATTCAATACCTGGTCTTGTAACACAGACCTTCGCCGACCCCCTTCTCCCGGTTCTCCCGGGAGAAGGGATCTTTTTTTTGCGCCCCGTCCAATTCAGCCGGCCCCTCATCGCCTTCACCGATATTCGACAAAATTGAATTCCGGGTAATGGACGCGTATTGCCATTACCGAATCAAGTCTGGTATGCTGAAAACCATCTTTGGAGTTTACCGCAACCCGGCCGGGAGGGGCTTAGGCGTGGAGTACATGACATACAAGGATGACCCCTGGCTGACCGATTACCTGACCGCCATTCATTTTTCGGTCCGGCTGATCGAATCCAAGACGCGAAATATACAGGCGCTTCATCAGCTAAAAACGGAGACCGACGCGCTGATTCAGGAGGCCATTCTGGGGAATCTTCCTCTCGAGGTGATGACCATTCAGCGGCTGGCCGCCCGCATTCGCCGGGCGGAATCGATGCTTCGCCTTCCCGCAGACCGGATCCCGGAATCATCAGACCGGCCTCGGAATGCCGGTGCGGACCCATCCGAACTCGAAACCGATTACCGCTTCATTCTGGACGGATTTGACAGGTTTACGCTCAAGGGCGTTATTCGGGAGTGCAACCGGTATTTTCCAAAAGTGTACCCGGAGATTCAGGATACGGCCGCGATCATATCCGAACTCTTCCAGCGGGATATTGGGTCCGGACGCATTGAAGAAACCCGGTCGGGGATTTTCCGCCACAGCGGAATCTGATCCCCGGGGCGGAAAACGGCATGAAAAACGGCGCTTGGGTACGGGCGGCAGGGAAAGATCGATGCCGCCCTTTCATGGACCCGGGAAACGGATGGGGGTCAGCGGACCATCAGAATCGACATGTCCTCAGCCAAAGCGAGCACCTTCTGGGAAATACTGCCCAGAAAAAACTCTTTGATGCCCGAAACTCCGCGTCTTCCCATCACGATCAGGTCGTATCCGTTTTGGGCCTCCTTGGCGATATCCCGGGCGACGCCTTTTTTCTTCACCTGGGTCTTGATTTCTACCTTTTTTTCATCGAATCCGGCTTCTTTCAACACCCGGACGGCTTTTGTCATGGCATCCTGTACGAGGGATTTCTTTTTTTCTTCCATGGTGCAGAAGCTGGACTGCTGCGACTTGAAATAGTCGGTCAGCTCGGGGCTGTGCATGTCGCACAGAGAGGCGGTATCCTGAAACACACTGAACAGGACCACCCGGGTTTCGGCCGGGGTGAACAGTTTGGCCACATGCTCCACGGCACGCATGGCGTTTTCGGAATCATCAAATGCGAGGAGTATTTTTTTCGTCATTTTTACAACCTCCTTGTTCGAGGGTTTCAAAAAAAATCTTTATTCATATCCATACCGAACCACCTGAATAGGATCATTATCAATTGGATAATATTATCGAATGGATTTTACAAGGGACAATTTGAATCTGAAAGACGAATCTGTCAAAATCCATACCGGTCCGGCAAAAATCCACCCCAATTTAAAGAGAAGGCTTATTTCATGACGGAACAACAGGATCCATTATCGGCCTTTATCACCCGACCGCGCCCCAATGTCGAGGCCGGCATTCGCCTTTTCTGTCTGCCTTATGCCGGCGGCGGCGCCTTGATCTATCGCAACTGGCCCGACCTTTTACCGGCAGGCGTCGAGGTCTGCCCCATTCGGCTGCCGGGCCGGGAAAACCGGATCGGAACCGCCCCTTTTCGACGGATCGGCGACCTGACCGAAGCCCTGATTGGAGATCTGATCCCGTTTTTGGACCGTCCCTATGCGGTTTTCGGCCACAGCATGGGCGCCCTGCTCGGGTTTGAACTGGTCCGCGCACTCCGCCGGCGCGAGGCTCCTTTGCCCCGCCGTCTGCTGGTCTCCGGCTGCTGGGCGCCCCAGGTGGCGTTTCCCCATGATCCGCTCCACAATCTTCCCCGGAATGAATTCATTGCACGGCTGCGGGAATACGGCGGCACTCCGGAGGCGGTGCTCGATCACGCCGAACTGATGGATCTTTTCGTTCCGGTGCTTCGGGCCGACTTTGAACTGGTCGAAACCTATACCCATATTCCGGAAAAACCGCTTGAGTGCCCCATCTCCGCTTTCGGAGGCGAATGGGACGAAAAGGTCTCCCAAGAGGATCTGGCGAATTGGGCGGAACAGACCGAATCGCACTTCAAGCTGACCCTGTTTCCCGGAGACCATTTCTTTCTTCACGGCCGGGAAGCGGCTCTGACAAAAGAAATCACCCGGGCTCTGCTCGGATGAACCGCCCCCTCGGTAAAGGCCGCGGCATCCAAAAGGCGGCCTGGCCGGTAACGCGAATACCGCCGGAACTGAAGGCGGATGAGGTTCACCTCTGGCGATCCCGGCTTGACCTGGCGGATTCCCGAATGGCGGAACTGGCGTCCTATTTATCCCCGGATGAGACGGACCGGGCCCGGGGGTTCCGTTTTGAGGAACACCGGCGCCGGTTTATCGCCGGCCGGGGAATCCTGCGGCGGCTGCTGGGGACCTACCTCGAACTGAATCCGCGAAAGCTTCGCTTTTCCAGGGGGCGCTATGGAAAACCTTTTCTGGCGCCGAACACCGGAAGTTTCCCCCTCTCCTTTACCATGTCCCGCTCAAAGGATCTGGCGCTCTTCGCGGTGACTCGAAGCCGCAGCGTAGGTATCGATATAGAAAAAATCCGCCCGCTTCCGGATGCGGAACCGATCGCTCGTTCTTACTTCCATCCGGATGAATTCTCTTATTTGAAGTCCTTACCCGAAGAAGACCGAACCGAAGGCTTTTTTGACATCTGGACCCGCAAAGAAGCCTACCTGAAGGCGCTCGGCAGAGGACTGGGAGGTCTGGACGCCCCCGATTCACCGTCCCTGGCCCCCGATGGATCGGATTCCGGATTCATCAAATCCCCCGGCGGAATGGGCTGGACGATCCTCGGTCTGGACCCGGCCCCCCTTTTTTCCGGAGCGGTGGCGGCGGAAGGCGCCGGGATCATCTTTCGCCGGTTTTCCCTCTGATTCGGGGGTTCGCCGGTTTTCCTTCACGCACGATAGAGCTTGGGATAAACTGAAATACAGTCCGACCAGTTCCTTATCAACGTATGGGCAGAGTCTCTTTGGAGGCTCTGCCTTTTTTTGAGGCCTCGGGGATATAATGGGTAAAATCGGCGGATAAGGCTTACGCCGCGGGTTTATGGGGAAACAGATCAGGGAAAAGGTAGTTTGCTGCATGAGATGGAATATTTAAACGAACCGGTCCTTTAGGCGTGTCAGACAGGAGCAGTTCATCCTGAACCAGGGTCTTAAGAATATCCCGGGCGGTTCTTTCAGGCAGACCTGTAAGCCTGGCTGCTTCACCTCTATTGAATGTGCCGCACAGAAAAACTTCTTTTAATAAATAAAAAGCTTCTTTTTTTAAAGGAGTCATTCCGGGAATAACTTTATTTTCTCTCATACTTACATAGCCGTTCAGCCTGTCCAGAAAACCGTCAATATCAAGGAGGCTGCCCATGAAATCAATCTGATCTATGCATAATTCCAAGAAAAAAATACAAAAATTGTCCATCCCTTTCTGCGAGAGAAAGCCTCTTCCATCATAGTCTCCCTGCCGGACAGAGTCGGCAAGATTCAATTTCTCCATATACTGATCCCTGTTTCGTGCAAACCCCCTGCTTATGGTCCATAAACCATACCCCTTTACTACGCATGACATGAACGTATCCGTAAACAGGCGTACTATGCGCCCATTTCCATCTAAAAACGGATGTATCCATAATAAACGATGGTGAGAACATGCCGCGGCCAATATTTTTTTCGGTCCGTGAAGTTTATTCGGGTTATAAACCGATTGAAATTTATCGATCAATCTCGAGATAGAAGTATGGTTTGGAGGGATATGTTTCCCGACTTTCACTTCCCGTTTCCGCAGTTCCCCGGGCACAACCTCCGCACTTTCCTTATGGTCATCATCATAAACGGTTTTCAGTTCTTCCGGCATATTCTCATAAAAAGTTTTATGTAAGATCAGTATGAATTCAAGGGAAAAGACATCAAATTCCGTCTTAAATTTTTTGTTTATAAGTTCTTGTATTTCAACATGGATTTGGCTTTCAATCTGCAGTTTTCTTTTTGTGGGATCTTCTGAATACTGTCTTTTTATAGCCTTCTCTATATCTATCGGATGAGTATAATTCCCCTCTATTCTGTTGGAATAATAGCTGTTGATAATGCGGAGGTGATTGATAATACTTGTCTGAGTTACCGGGTGTATCTTATCGCTTAACGCAGCCGAACGTGCGATAACCTCTATAGCCAAGTCCTGTGTTTTCCCATCTTCGGACGGAAAAAAGGGGGTCATATGTGAAAAAGGATTATTATACAGCATTATTTCGCCGATTTTTTCACCGATCTTACTTAAAGTATTGTTTAATAATATGAAAAATTTAAATTTAAAATACAGCAAATGAAAGGGTGAACTTTGCCGATCTTTTAAAAGAAATACTATTTATATTTTATTTTGCAAGAAAATTTTTGAAAAATCTCACAGGTTTTCTCAGGTCCAACCCGCTTCCGCCATCCCTCTCCGGCATATTGATGTCCAATACGATCACCATGGGTCGAAGTTGTCTGGCTGATTCGACGGCCTCCCGTCCGTTTTCAGCCTCGCCCACCACCTGAATATCCGGCTGATCTTCAATTGTAACCCGGTACGGTTCAAATTGAGCGACACGGGTATCTCTCTGATTCTGATAACGCTTCGGAAGCGACGATCTCCCCACCGAAGACATCGATTTCATCGGCAGCCGGATGGGATTTGTTGATCTTCGGCGACTCTCCCCCGGGTTTTTCCGCCTTCAGTTGTTCTCCGGATGAATTTCTGATAAGAGCTGAGCCAGTGGATCGGTGAAAAAATCGAGAAAAACAAAAGAGAGGAAAAGCGAACATATGGCGCCCGAATCCAACATCGTCCTGATCGGAATGCCCGCCGTGGGCAAGAGCACCGTCGGGGTGCTTCTGGCCAAACAATCCGGCCTCTCCTTTCTGGACACCGACATCCACATTCAGACTCATGAAGGGCGAAGCCTTCAACAGATCATTCAGAAAGAAGGCCTCGACCGGTTCAAGGCCATTGAAGAACACCATATCCGCTCGCTCACCTGCACATCCCACGTCATCGCCACCGGCGGCAGCGTGGTCTACAGCCCGGCGGCCATGGATCATCTCAAGTCTTCGGGTATCGTGGTCTTTCTGGATCTTTCCCCGGCCCCGTTAAAATCCCGGTTGAAGGATATCGACGGCCGAGGCGTTCTGCGGATGCCGGGCCAGACCATCGAGATGCTCTACCAAGAACGCATTCCGCTCTACCGCCGCCACCAGAATATCACCATCGCCTGTGACGGACTCACCCCGGACCAGGTGGTGAGCAGAATTCTTGAATGTCCCCTGCCGACCTGATTTTTCTGCCCTCTCCTCCAAAAATGTATAATTTGATTGCAAAATTGTAACACTTCTTTATGATAGGCGGATGCGGAGGACAGGCATCTCTCTGCGTTTCAAAAAAACATCATATGCGATGAGGATCGATTATGAAAAAAATAGAAGAAATTACCCTGCTCTACGAGATCAGCAAAGCCCTGAGCGAACACCTGGACCTGAAAAAATCGCTCTACAAGGTACTCGGCATTCTCTCCAACTCTCTGAACATGATCCGGGGGACCGTCACCCTGCTCCACCCGCTGCGGGATGAAATCGTCATCGAGGTAGCCCACGGAGTACCCAAAACCGCCATCGAACGGGTCAAATACAAGCTCGGCGAAGGCATCACCGGCCGGGTCATCGAAACCGGCAAATCTGTGGCCATTCCCAAAATCAGCGAAGAACCGCTGTTTCTGGATCGTACCGACACTCGAAAACTGAAGCAGGAACTCTCCTTTCTCTGCGTGCCGATCACCAAGGGCAATCAGGTGATCGGGGCACTAAGCGTCGACCGGCCCTATGACAAAAACTATGACCTGGGAACCGGCACCGAAATTCTGACGGTGGTGGCCACCATGATCGCCCGCCATGTCATCAACCTGGAGACGATCCATCTCGAAAAACAGCAGCTTCGCGAAGAAAACCAGCGGCTGAAGGGCGAACTCGAAAACAAATACCGCATCAACAACATCATCGGCAACAGCAACAAGATGCGGGAGGTTTTTCAAATGATCTCCCAGGTTTCCAAAAGCAACGCCACCGTTTTGATTCGAGGAGAAAGCGGCACCGGAAAAGAACTGGTGGCCAATTCCATCCATTACAACAGCCGGCGGGCGAAAAATCCTTTCGTCAAAATGAACTGCGCGGCCCTGCCCGCCAATCTCATCGAAAGCGAACTGTTCGGCCACGAAAAAGGGGCCTTCACCGGCGCCATCCGGCAGAAGCTGGGCAAATTCGAACTGGCCCATAAGGGAACCATTTTTCTCGACGAAATCGGCTCCATCAGCCTCGACGTCCAGGTCAACCTGCTGCGGGTGCTTCAGGAAAAAGAATTCGAGCGGGTCGGCGGCCACAAGACCATCAAAACCGACGTCCGCATCATCGCCGCCACCAACAAGAATCTGGAACAGGCGGTGGAAGAGGGCACCTTTCGGGGCGACCTTTACTACCGGCTGAATGTCTTTCCCATCTACATGCCCCCCCTTCGGGAGCGAAAAACCGACATCCTGCTGCTGGCCGACCATTTTCTGGAAAAATACGCCACTGAAAACGGCAAGGACATTCGGCGGTTCTCTACGCCCGCCATCGATATGGTGGTGGATTACCACTGGCCGGGCAATGTGCGCGAACTTGAAAACTGCATTGAACGGGCCGTGCTCCTGTGCGAAGAAGGGGTGATTCACAGCTATCACCTGCCCCCGACCCTTCAGACCGGCAAAGAATCCAACACCTTGCCGGATCAGTCCCTGGAGGAAGCCATCGCCAGTCTGGAGCGGGAAATGATCATCGACGCCCTCAAAAACACCCGGGGCAATATCACACAATCGGCCAAGATCCTCAAGACCACGGTTCGTAAAGTCGCCTACAAAGCCAAAAAATATGGTGTGGAGTATTACCACTATCGGTAAAAAAGAGAAAAAGCGGGTTGATTTTCAGGAAGAATTCCCATAGACTTGCCCATTCATGCAACAAATGATATTTTTTTGATTCCGCCGGTGCATCAGGTGTATTCCGGGGAGACCTGAGGCGCTGAGTTCCCGTCGTCCCATATTCAAGCCGTTTTTATGTAAAAAGTCATATTTTCTTTCACGGGCTGCCGGTATAGAACGAAACGGCAATCAACAGTCTCCCCCATTTTTGAAGGGCGTCTTCCATGTTCAACTCCTCGACAGAGGCCCGGGATATCTTTCCGGATTACATCGATCTGCTTCAGTACCGAAAAACCCATCAGCCCGATCAAACCGCCTTCATATTTCTAAAAGACGGAGAAACCGAAGACGGCATTTTCACCTATCAGGCCCTGGACCGCCGGGCCCGGCAGATCGCCCTTCGCCTTCGCGAACGGGTGCATACGGGTGAACGGGCCCTGCTCCTGTATCCCTCGGGTCTGGATTTTATCGCCGCCTTTTTCGGCTGCCTCTACGCCGGGGTGATCGCGGTTCCGGTGTATCCACCCCACCCGGCCCGTCCGGAAAGAACCCTGCCCCGCCTCACGGCCGTTGCCGTCGATTCCGGGGCCCGGTTCGCCCTCACCACCGCTTCCCGGCTGCCCCAATTTCACCGGGCTTTCGGTACGGTGCCGGAACTGGCGCCGCTGGAATGGATCACCACCGATCATATCGCCGATGAACCGGCGGCCGACTGGCAAAAACCCTCTTTGACCCCCGAGGATATCGCTTTTCTGCAATACACCTCCGGCTCCACCGGAGACCCCAAGGGGGTGATGGTCTCCCATTCCAACCTGATCCGGAATGAAGAAGGCATCCACCGGGCCTACGGAGTGGAACCTCAGGACATCTGCGTCGGCTGGCTGCCGCTTTACCACGACATGGGACTGATCGGAAACGTCCTTCAATCAATGTATTCCGGCATTCCCTATATCTTCATGTCGCCCATGGCCTTTCTTCAGCGCCCGGTCCGCTGGCTGGAAGCCATATCCCGGTACCGGGCCACCTCCACCGGGGGCCCCAATTTCGCCTACGATCTGTGTACCCGGCGGGTATCGGCCGGCCAGAAGGCATTGCTGGATCTGAGCTGCTGGAAGATCGCCTTCAACGGCTCCGAACCGATCTCCGCCGACACCCTGGACCGCTTCACCGAAAGCTTTGCCGAGTGCGGATTTCGTCGGGAAACCTTTTTCCCCTGCTATGGCCTGGCCGAAGCCACATTGATGGTCTCGGGCAGCGGAAAAACCGACCCTCCGAACCAGATAGCCGTCGAGGCGGACGCCCTGGCCCGTCATCAGGTGGTCCTTCTTTCCGCGCACGATATCCGGAACCGGGACATCCTGGCCGCCCGCCTGGTGGGATGCGGAAAATCGCTTTCCGATCAGAAAATCGCTATTGTCGATTCGGACACCGGGAAACCGCTCAATTTCGGTGAAATCGGCGAAATATGGACCGCCGGGCCCCATATCGCTCAGGGGTACTGGGGAAAACCGGAATTGTCCGAAAAGACTTTCCGGGCCCGCCCCGTTTCGGAAAGCGGGTCATCTTCCGACGCATGGCTGCGAACCGGCGACCTGGGGTTTCTGTGGAACCAGGAGCTGTTCGTCACCGGCCGGATCAAAGACCTGATCATCATTCGCGGCCGCAACCACTATCCTCAGGATATTGAAAAAACGGTGGAAACGGCCCATCCCCTGATCCGCCCCGAAAGCTGCGCCGCCTTTTCCGTGGAGGTGGACGGAGAAGAACGGGTAGCGGTGATCACCGAGGTGGAACGTCGGTACCCCGGCCGGGGGAAACGCTACGAGTCCCGCCGAAGATATACCGAACTGCCCGAATATGTGCCCGGGGCGGACCGGCCCTACAAGCCCGGGGAAGTCATCGACGCCGTCCGCTCCGCGGTGTCCGAGGCCCATGAGCTTCAGACCTATGCGGTCCTGCTGCTGAAGGTAGGTTCCATTCCGCGCACCTCCAGCGGAAAAATCCGCCGCCATGCCTGTAAAGACGGCTTTCTCAACGGGTCCCTGGATGTGGTGGGCGGAAGCATGGCCGGCGAATGGGCGCAAGGGGAGCCCGGTACCGAGGTCACCCCGAAAGACATACCGCCGCCGGACTCGGATACCGACCCGGATCGACTGGAACCCGCCATTCGGGCGGTGGCGGCCGGCGTGCTGAAGATCGCCCCGGGCCAGATCTCTCCGGAACGTCCCCTGACCCGGTTCGGCCTCGACTCTCTCATGTCCATCGAGTTGCAGCACCGACTGGAACAGGAACTGGGGCTGATCTGGCCCATGTCCAGATTTCTTCAGGGGCCCTCCACTCGGGAATTGGCCGGAGAAGGCGCGGCCCACACCGCAGCGGCTTCACCGCTTTCCACCGGCGGGGCCGGCGGCATCGCCGCCGGCGGAGAAACCCCCCTCTCCTACAATCAGCAGTCCCTCTGGTTTTTGTATAAATTGGCTCCGGAAAGCGCCGCCTACCATGTCTTCTTTTCCGTTCGAATCACCAGCGGGCTCCATGTTCCCGCGCTGAAAACGGCCTTTCAGACCCTGATCGATCGCCACCCCGCTCTTCGAACCACCTACTCCGAATCAGAGGGCCGACCGGTTCAACAGGTGCATGAAACCATGCCGCTTGTGTTCAACGACATCGATGCCGGCGCCTGGTCCGAGGACCGGCTGAATGCCGAACTTTTTGCGGACGCCCATCACCCCTTCGATCTGGAGAAGGGTCCGCTCCTGCGGGTGAGCCTGTACCGGCGATCCGGTGAAGACATCCTGCTCCTCAACATTCATCACATCGCCATCGATTTCTGGTCGTTTTCCATTCTTCTGGATGAACTCAGGCAGGTCTACCAGGGCGCACCTTTGAATCCGGCGCCCGAATTCTCCTATATCGATTACGTGATTCGGCAGGAACGCATGCTGAGCGGACCCGAAGGGAATCGCTCCTGGAAATACTGGCGGGATCAACTTGCCGGTGGGCTGCCGCCGTTGGATCTGCCGTTGGACCATCCCCGTCCGCCGGTTCAAAGCTTTACCGGCGCCTCTCACGGGTTTGAACTCGGCCGGGGCCTGACCCGCCGAATCAAGTCTCTGGCCCGCGAGCAGGAAGCCACCCCGTTCATGGTGCTTCTGGCCGCCTTTCAGACCCTTCTTTTCCGGTACACCGGCCAGACCGACATTCCGGTCGGCTCCCCCACCGCCGGACGCAGTCGGCCCGAATTCGCCGAGGTGCTGGGCTATTTCGTCAACCCGCTGGTGTTCCGGGCCGATTTTTCCGAAGACCCGGCTTTTCTCGACTTCCTGTCGAGCACCCGGCGCCGGGTCCTGGAAGGGTTGGAACACCAGGATTTTCCCTTCCCCCTGCTGGTGGAACGGCTCCAACCCGAACGGGACGCCAGCCGCTCCCCCCTGTTTCAGGTGATGTTCGTGCTGGAAAAACCCCACCGCATGGAAGCGGCGGCCCCTTTGGTGATTCGAGAAAGCGGCGCCGAACTGAATCTGGGCGGCCTGACACTGACCGCCTATCCCCTGGTCAAACGGATGGCCCAGTTCGACCTGACCCTGATGATGGTGGAGGCGGAAGGCCGCCTGCTCGCCTCCATTGAATACAATTCCGATCTCTTCGAGGCGGCCACCGTCCTTCGAATGGCGGATCATTTTCAAACCCTGCTGACCGCCATTGCGGACCATCCGGCACAACCGGTGTCGCAGCTGACCCTTCTCACGAATACGGAGAGAATCCGGCTTCAGGACTGGAACGACACCGAGGCGCCGTTGTACCTGAATCGGAGTGTGGTGGACCTGATCGAGGAACAGGCGGCCCGAAATCCGAATGCCGTCGCTCTGGTTTTCGACAAAATCGAACTTTCTTACGGAGAACTCAATACCCGGGCCAATCGAATCGCCCACTACCTTCGGGAGATGCACAACATCGGACCCAACGACCGGGTGGGAGTGCTGCTGGACCGTTCGGAATGGGGCGTAATCGCTTTGCTGGGAATTCTCAAGGCCGCCGGCGTCTATGTGCCGGTGGACCCGGCCTATCCGCCCCAGCGGGCGGGCTTTATGCTCTCGGACAGCGGCTGCCGGCTGATCCTGACCGAAGAAGCCCAGATGGAATTCCTGGCCGATTTCCAGGATCGAAACCGGGTGGTGGACATCCGCGCCCTCGACCATGCGAACACCGAAAACCCCGGCTTATTCCTCTCCCGAGATCAACTGGATCAGCTCTCCTACATGATCTATACCTCCGGATCCACCGGACAGCCCAAGGGGGTGATGCAGACCCACAGCTGTCTCAGCAACCTGATCCGGTGGCAGATCGACCAGACCGGCGCCGGACATCGAATTCTTCAGTACGCCGCCCTGGGCTTCGATGTCTCCCTTCAGGAGACCCTCTACAGCCTGGCCTCGGGGAGCACCCTGTTCATTATACCGGCAGAACTTCGGTATGATATGCCGGCCTTGAGCGAGTTTTTGCGGGATCACCGCATCGATATGTTCACCATGCCCTTTTCCGCGCTCAATCTTCTCTTTCGTGAAGGGATTCGGACCGGAACCCCGCTGCGCCACATCATCACCTCGGGCGAGGCCCTGCAGGTCTTTCCCGAACTTCGACATTATCTGGAAAATCATCCCGAGGTTCGCCTGCACAACCAGTACGGTCCCACCGAAACCCATGTGGTGACCGCCCATACCCTGTCCGCGGAAGAGGGGAATATCGAAGAATATCCCCCCATCGGCCGCCCCATTTCCAACACCCGCATCCATATCCTGGATTCGACCCTGCAGCCGGCGCCGGTAGGGATCAACGGCGAAATCCTGGTGGGCGGCGCCAACCTGGCCTGGGGATACCTGAACCGAGAGGCCCTCACCTCCGAAAAATTCATCGATGATCCTTTTCTGCCCGGAGAACGGCTCTACCGAACCGGCGATGTCGGCCGTCGGCTGGCAGACGGCGGCATCCTCTATTTAGGTCGAAACGACGACCAGGTGAAAATTCGAGGCCATCGGGTGGAACTGGGAGAGATCGAAAACCGCCTTTTGCAGCATCCCGATATTACCGAGACCGTGGTTCTGGCCCAACCGGTGGCCGGAACCACCGAGCTGGTCGCCTACATCGCCGGAAATGCCGATCTCAAGGCGGACGTACTTCGTGCCCATCTATCCGAAGCGGTGCCCGCCTATATGATCCCTTCCCGCTTCATTCGAGTGGAGCGCTTTTTTTATACCCCCAACGGCAAGGTGGATAAAAACCGTCTGCCCGATCCTTTGAATTCCGCTCTGGAAACCGGGGATGCCTATCTCCCGCCCCGAAACCCGGTGGAAGAAGCGCTGGCCGACATCTGGCGGGAAGTGCTGAACCTGGAACGGGTGGGAATTCGGGACGATTTTTTCCGGCTGGGCGGCCACAGCCTCAAGGCGACACAATTGATCAGCCGCATCCGTCGGGATATGAAGGTCGAGGTCCCGCTTCGGGAGGTTTTTGCCGAGCCGACCATCGAGCACCTGGCAAAATTTATGGAGAGGGCCGATACCGCCGATTTCGAGCCCATCACTCGGGAAGAAGCGGTCCGGCCCGCCAGCGACGCGGAAATGGAAGCCCTGAAAAAGCTGCTCGATCCGCATTCCACCCGGAAATCCGGGGAAAACGACCCAGGGGAGAATTGATGACACGGAACGACATCCAGGATCTCACCCGAAAGGCCCTTCAGGGCGATCTGAAGGCGCTTCAGGAGCTGCGGAATCGGGGCCTTCTTCAAACCGAACCGGGACCACCGCCGCCGGATCCGATCTTTCCCGCCTCCCACGCCCAGAAGCGGCTCTGGATGCTGGAACAGATGGACAGCGGAAACATCGCCTACAACATGCCGGGGCTTCTGCGCCTGGACGGCCATCTGAATCGTCGGGCATTGGAAACCGCTTTTTCCGAACTGATCAAAAGACATGAATCCCTTCGGACCGGCTTCATCCTGAAAAACGGGGAGCCGTATCAGAAAATTCTGGATGCGGATTCTGACACCTGCGATGTGGTTCGTTTTGAAGATTTGTCGAACCAACCCGATCCCGAGGCCGCAGTTCGGAACACGGCCGAGGCGGATGCGAAAACCCCTTTCGATCTGGAAAAGGGGCGGCTGATTCGGGTGACCCTGCTGAAAATGCCCGAAGACCGCCATTACCTAGTCTTCAACATGCACCATATCATCTCCGACGGGTGGTCGATCAATATCCTGATTCGGGAGTTCTGTCTACTGTATGAAGCCTTTTGCGACGGAATCTCTTCTCCGCTTCCCCCCCTTCCCATTCAATACCGGGATTATTCGGCCTGGCAGAACCGAAAATTGTCCCGGGGAGATCTGACCCCCCATCGGGATTACTGGCATCAAAAACTATCCGGTGAGATTCCGGTTCTCGACCTTCCCACCGACCACCCGCGCCCCCCCATGCACACCTTCAATGGGGACCGCATTCCGTTCAGCCTGGAGGCTGAAACCACCGAATCCCTCAAAAAGACAGGGCTGGACCATGGGGCGAGCCTGTTTATGGTCCTGACCGCCCTGGTGAAGGTCCTGTTATACCGGTATACCGGCTCGGAAGACATCATCCTCGGCAGCCCGGTGGCCGGCCGGGATCATCCCGACATCGAAAACCAGATCGGCTTTTTCGTCAACACCCTGGCGCTGCGGGATACGGTTCAAGGGGATATGCCTTTTGCCTCGGTCTTGAAATCGGTCCGCGCCACCGCCGCAGAAGCGTATGAGCACCAGGTCTATCCTTTTGACCGACTGGTGGATGAACTTCCCCTGCGGCGCGATCTGAGTCGATCCCCTCTGTTTGATGTCATGGTGGTTCTTCAAAATCCGGATTCGGCCCGCCTGGAGATGGGAAACGTCGCCGTCACCCAGGTTCCGGCGGCATTCAAGGTCAGCAAATTCGACATCACCTTAAATTTCGCCGAAAACGAGGAGGGCCTGAGCGGCGAGATCGAATACAACACCGACCTCTTTGTCGAGGATCGAATTCGGCGCATGGTCGACCATTTTCAAACCCTGGCCACATCGGTGATCGGGGGACCCGACCGGAGGGTGGATGAGTTGGCCATCCTGCCTCCATGGGAACGAGACCGCCTGCTGCATGAGTTCAACGATACCGCCCGGCCGTTTCCGGATGATCGGACCATCCACGGGCTGTTTGAAGACCAGGCTGAACAGAACCCGGATCAAACCGCCCTCATCTTCGAAGACACCGCGCTGACCTATCGGGAGCTGAACCGGGCGGCCAACCGGGTGGCCCAGTGCCTTTTGACCCGATACGGACTTCAACCCGAAGAACGGGTGGCGGTGCTGCTGGATCGGTCCCAATGGCCGATCATCGCTTTGCTGGGAATCATGAAGGCCGGGGGCGCCTATCTCCCGGTGGACCCGAGCTATCCGCCGGATCGCATTCGATATATGCTCGAAGACAGCCGATCCCGTCTGGTGCTGACCGAGACCGGCAAGGAGGCGATGCTGTCCGGCCTGACCGCCTCTCCCGAGATCATA
>JAABSQ010000298.1 GCA_011390315.1 Desulfobacteraceae bacterium | reverse complement strand
CTGGAATGGGCCCTGATGTATGCCGCGGGTCTGGCCCTGTTCTGGCCCGTCTATTGGCTCAGCCTGGTGGGCGCGGCGATTTTTTTGATCATCTGGGGCGTTCAATTTGTCGAGGCCCGCCGATTGAAAGTCAAGGCGAAACAGGCGCCGCGCGCCGGGGGGCCATTGGTTTCGAATGGAAAGGGGTAAGGGCATGGCGCTGCGCAAAGGGGCGGATATTCTGATTGTCGGAGCCGGAATCGTGGGTGTGACTTTGGCCCGGGAACTGATCCGTCGCGGGGCCGAGGGGATTGTCCTGCTGGAAAAGGAGCCGGTTCAGGGCCGGCACGCCTCGGGCCGGAACAGCGGGGTGCTTCATGCCGGAATCTACTACGCCGCCGACAGCCTCAAGGCCAAATCCTGCGTCAAAGGCAATCGAATGATGCGCGACTACTGCCTGGAGAAGGGGCTGGATATTCTGGAGACCGGAAAGGCGGTGGTGGCCCGAAGCGAAGCCGAACTGCCGGTGCTGGAAACCCTTTATCGACGCGCCGTGGCCAACGGGGCCAGGGTGGAGATGATCGACCCTGGTCAACTGGCCGAAATCGAACCCAATGCTCGAACCGTGGGAAAAGCCCTTTTTTCCCACTACACCGCCATGGTGGATCCGAAAGCGGTGCTGCATCGCCTGTCCCAAGACCTCATCGCTTCGGGGAAAGCTCAGGTGGTGACCGACTGCGCTTTCCGCGGTCTCAAGGGATCGAAAATTGCGGTGACTACGAGGGGGGAGATCCGCTTCGACCGGTTCATCAATGCGGCCGGCGCCCACTGCGACCGGGTGGCCCGGGCCTTCGGCGTGGGAAAACAATATCGAATGGTTCCCTTCAAGGGAATCTACTGGAAACTGAAAAAAGGGCTGCCGTATACCGTCAACGGCAACATCTATCCGGTGCCCGATATCCGCAATCCGTTTCTGGGGGTCCATTTTACCCGAAATGTTCACGGAGACGTCTATCTCGGCCCCACCGCCATTCCGGCCTTCGGGCGGGAAAATTACGGCCTGCTCTCCGGCATCGATCGAGAAGGTCTGCCCATCGCCCTCACCGATGCGGCCCTCTTCGCGGTCAACCCCAAGTTCCGGGAAGTGGCCCTGACCGAACCCCGGAAATACCTCAAGCCGTTTTTCTACCGGGATGCCCGAAAACTGGTGAAACGCCTTGAGGTCGGCGATCTGGAACCGACCCCCAAATCGGGCATTCGGGCCCAGCTGGTGGACTGGACCACCAAAGAGCTGGTCATGGATTTCATGGTCACCGCCGACGGCGACGCCCTGCACGTGCTCAACCCCATTTCTCCCGCCTTCACCAGCTCCATGTTCCTGGCCGAAACGATTCTGGACGAGAATCCGTTGTGGTTCTAAATATCCGACCGGAAATTGTTTGAGGAATAATCTATGGAAGAACAAGAAAAAATCATTTTGGATGTAAGTGATTTTGAAATCTCCTATGAACCGATAGAGACTGAATTTACCAAACAGATCCCCGCCCATCTTGAAGAGGAAGTCGGTGAATTGGTCGAATTGGTAACCACCGATCCCCGAACTGCCTTAAAAAAAATTGAAAAGATGCTTCGAGAATACCCGAATCTCGCCATAGCCAGAAATTACCAGGTAAACGCATATCACAGGCTCGGAGAGACAGAGAAGGCGGCCCGACTGGCTGAGGAAAACTATGAGAAGTTTCCGGAGTATTTATTCGCCAAGACCAGTTATGCAATGATGTGTATGGAAAAAGGAGAAACGAATCGGGTCCCGGCCGTTTTTGACTACCAGTTTGATCTGACACGTATTTACCCGAAAAGAAGAATATTCCATATCAGTGAATATCTTTCTTTTACGGGTGTGATCAGTCTCTACCATTCACAGCTTGGAGAAAACCGGATCGCGAAGCGGTATTATAAGATGATGAAAAAAACGGACCCGACTCATCCCATTACTCGGAGAGTAAAACGGCTGATTTCTCCATTTTCTATGTTTCGGCTGAAGTATCGTTTGGGCGTATGAATATGAGAATATTCAATCAGCAGATCCAATCAATTCTCCGGTCATTCTTCATCATATGGCTTACTGCGCTGCTGATGTCGGCCTGCGACAAACCCGAACCGGTGTTTGAATGCACCGACCCCATCGGGTGCGTGGAAATAGCGCCGGGGGAACCGATTCATATCGGGGTGTTGCAGGCCCTTTCCGGGGATGTGGCGGCTTTGGGCAAAGAGCAGCTTCGCGGGTTCGAGCTGGCTCTGGACAAGCGGGGCGGGACACTTCTGGGGCATCCGGTCGCGCTCCAGGTGGAGGATACCGGCTGCACCCCCGAAGGCGGCGCCAATGCGGCCCTCAAGATCATCGCCGACCCGCAGATGGCGGCCATTCTCGGCACCACCTGCTCCGGGGCCGCCGCCACCGCCTCCAAGGCCATGTCAGATGCCGGGTTGACCATGATCTCCGGCAACAACAGCGCCGCGTATTTGACCACTATTGCCGGGAAACCGGCTTTACACTGGCAACCGGGGTATTTTCGAACCGCCTTCAACGATGAGTCCGCGGGTAAAGCCGCGGCTATCTTCGCCTATCAACGGATCGGGGTTCGAAAAGCGGCGACGATTCATGACGGGGATATCTACACCCGGGGATTGACCGAGGGATTTGAAAATGCTTTCCAGGAGATGGGGGGAGAGATCGTGCTGTCCGCCGTCGTCAATAAAGGGGATACCGAGATGCAGCCGGTATTGACGGCGGTATTGAATGCCGGGGCCGGACTTCTGTTTTTTCCCCTGTTTCAACCGGAGGGCAACCACCTTCTGTTTGGGGCCCGGGCAGTTCCCGGATTTGATGATATTTATCTGATGAGCGACGGCGCATTGATCGAAAGCTCCTTTATCGAGTCGGTGGGGGAGGCGGGGATCGGCCTGTATTTCGTCGGCCCGGCCCGGCCCGAAGGGGCCGCCGTGGATTCCCTCGCCATGGCATATATCTCCAAGTTCGGCGCCCGTCCCGGTGCGAGCTATTTTCAAAGCGCCTATGATGCCGCCGATCTACTGATGACGGCCATTGAAACGGTCGCCGTTCAGGAGCCGGACGGAACTCTTCATATCGGCCGCCGGGCCCTGCGGGACCGGCTCTATGCGGTGGATGACTTCGAGGGTGTGACCGGCGTGCTCGACTGTGATCGGTTCGGAGACTGCGCCCTGCCGGTGTTTGATGTGCTTCGGCTGGATGACCCGTCGGCCGGTCTGGAGGGGTTGGTCTCCAATATCATGTTTACCCATGTGGCCGTGGAATGAATGAGAGAAATCCGGTCATAGTCGACCGGCTCATTTTCTCCTGAGGAAAGGACGATGACGTTTCAAAAACAGGTGTCCGAATCCATGGAAAACATGTCTATCACCACCCGTTTCGGGGTGGGGATCAGTCTGCTGTTGCTTCTCATCCTGGCGGTGGCCCTCACCGGGTATGTCTCCATTCAATATGTTCGAAAAGCGGAAGAATCGATTCAGACATCCAGAGAAATTCAGCGGATGGTGCTGGAGATGGACCGGGGAATGGAAAAGGCCCGCCGGCTGCATGGGGATTTTTTTCTGCAATACCCGGATATCGGCCTGGCACGGGCCCACGAACAGTACGCCCAGCCGTCGATGAGGGAGATCGCCCGGGTGATTGCCGTGAGCCACGCACTGAAGGATCTGATCGAACGATCCGATGTGGCTCGTGGACTTCGCGACCGCCGTGTGGATTTGAACCTGTATCTTTCTTCGGCCAAACGCTTTGCCGCCACCTCCATCGAGTCGGTGGAACTGGTCACGGAACTGGCGGTGCCGGAGCGGGGCCTGGAAGCGATGATGGAGCAGGACCTTCAGGCCATGCGGGCGGAGATCGGGAACAACCCCTCCCTGATGCGCTTTTTTCAGGAGATGAAAACTTTTGCCCAGGACTATCGGATCACCCGAAAGCGTTTCCTGATGCAGTCCGCCTTCAATGCGGCATTCCGCATGCGAAGCGCGGTTGAAAACGTTCCGAATCTGCTGCCGGATCAGCGGGATCGGCTGATTACGCTGCTGGAACGGTGGAAAACGGTGACCGAAGAAATGCTGGAGGTGGATGTCGCCATCAAATCCAGATTTCATGATTTCGCCCTTCAGGGCGAAGCCGTGGAACCGATCTCCACCGCGTTGATCTCCCTGGCCGGGGAAGCGGTCGAAGACGCCCGGGCGGGAATTCAAGAGGCCCTCGGCGCCGCTTTGGCCATTACCGCCGGGGTCACCCTGGCGGGTCTGCTTCTGGCGGTCCTGATCGCCGGCATTCTCAATCGATCCATCACCCGCCGGGTGGTTCGACTGACCCGGTCCGCCGAGGAACTCCGCGCGGGAAACCTCGACATCCATGTGGGGGAAGAAGGCAATGATGAATTGAGCCGGTTGGCCCGCACCTTCAACATCATGGCCGGTCGACTGCGGGAGTTGGTGGATCGGCTGGAACAGAAGGTGACGCAGCGCACCGCAGAGCTTGCCGAGAGCGAACGGCGGTTTCGGGAGCTTTTCGAACATTCCAGCAGCGGGGTCGCCGTCTACGAGGCGGTGGACGGCGGGGCCGACTTTGTCATTCGGGATATCAATCGGGCCGTGGAAAGCATTGAAGCGGTGACCCGGGAAGCGGTCCTCGGTCATCCGGCGACCGAGGTGTTTCCCGGCATTCGAAAGTTCGGTTTTCTGACGCTGTTCCAGGAAGTATGGCGGACCGGCCGGACCCGGCGCCTTCCTCTGCGGTTCTATTCGGACGACCGGCGGAGCGGCTGGCGCCAGGGCGCGGTTTATAAACTGCCTTCCGGAGAGATCGTCGCCGTCTATGATGATTTGACCGCCCAGAAGCAGGCGGAAATGGAAAAGACCGCCATGGAAGCCAAGCTTCAGCGTGCCCAGAAGATGGAGGCGATCGGTCTGCTGGCGGGCGGAGTGGCCCATGACCTCAACAACATTTTGGCGGGGATTGTGAGCTACCCCGAGCTGCTTCTGATGCAGATGCCCGACGACAGCCCGCTTCGCAAACCCATCCAAGCCATTCAGGAATCGGGACAGAGGGCCGCGGCGGTGGTGGCGGACCTGCTTACGGTGGCCCGCGGGGTGGCCAGCGTCAAGGTTCCGGCCGATCTCAACGGCCTGATTCGGGAGCATCTCGATTCGCCGGAATACAAAAAACTTCACTCCGTTCATGAAACGGTCGCCTGCACCGCCAACCTCGATCCCCGGCTCCCCCCGATCCGGTGTTCACCGGTCCATATCAAAAAATGCATCATGAACCTGGTGACCAACGCCATGGAAGCGGTGGACGGCGACGGCCGCATCGTTTTATCCACTCAACGCCGCCGAATGGATGAACAGACCGGTCGGGCGCTCGATCTGGAGGCGGGGGAATATGCGGTGCTGCGGATCGCCGACAGCGGAAACGGGATTTCAGAAACCGACCTGGCCCACATTTTCGAGCCCTTCTACACCAAGAAGGTGATGGGCCAAAGCGGCACCGGCCTGGGTCTGGCGGTGGTCTGGAACAGCATGCAGGACCACGGCGGCGCGGTTCATGTGGAAAGCGACGCCCGGGGCACCGTCTTCGAGCTCTTCTTTCCGGTGACCGGGGACCCGATCGAATGTATGGCCCGGCCCTCCGGCATCGAAAATCTGAAGGGGAACGGGGAAACGATACTGGTGGTGGATGACGAACCCCAGCAGCTGGATATCGCGAATCGCATCCTGCGGATGCTCGGCTATCAGCCGGTCTGCGTCGGGTCCGGGGAAGAAGCGGTCGCCTATGCCGAGCAGAAATCGGCGGACCTGGTTCTGCTGGACATGATCATGGCCCCCGGCATCAGCGGCCTGGAAACCTACGAGCGCATCCTTCAGATTCATCCGGGTCAGAAAGCGGTCATCGCCAGCGGATTTTCAGAAACCGAGGATGTGGAAAAGACCCGGAATCTGGGGGCCCGGGGATTCATCAAGAAACCCTACTCCATGGCCCAGCTCGGCACTGCCGTTCAGCAGGCGCTGCACGAGGTTGAATCGACCTGTATGGAAGATTTTCAATCCGCTCGATCCGACACCTCATAGGACAAGATATGAATCTGAACAGAATATTGGAGCGGCATCGCCTGGTTCTGGCCGAGGCCGCCATCATCGAATCCCTGCGGCGATCCGGAGAAGTGGATCTCCATCCGCGTCTGGAAAATTCGCTTTTGATCTATCAGGACCTCGGTCGGCGCCGGTTGTCGGATCTGTATCGGGGCTATATCGATATCGCCTTGAATGCCGGTGTTCCCATTCTGCTGTGCGCCCCCACCTGGCGGGCCAACCGGGAGCGGCTGTCGGAGGCCGGGGTGGACGCCGACGTCAACGGAGATGCGGTTCGATTTGTGAAACAGCTTCGAGACGGCCCGGGGGATCGGGGCCGAAAGGTTGTCATCGGCGGCCTGGTCGGATGCAAAAACGACAGCTATTCACCCGCCGAAAGCTTGCCCGTGGATGCGGCTCAATCCTTTCACGCCTGGCAGATCGAACAACTGGCGGAGGCCGAGCCCGATTATCTATTGGCCGCGACACTGCCCTCGGCGGATGAAACCCTCGGAATCGCCCGGGCCATGGCGGAAACGGGGTTGCCTTACCTCATCAGTTTCGTCATCGATCGGGAAGGCAAGATTCTCGACGGCAACACCCTCGAAAGGGCTTTCGGCCGCATCGACGATCACTGCGACCGACCGCCAGCAGGCTATATGGTCAACTGCTCTTATCCCTCCTTTCTTCAGGCCCATCGGCAGCCGGAATCGGTCCTGAACCGGTTGATCGGATTTCAGGGCAATGCCTCCGCCCTCGACCATTCGGATCTGGACGGCTCCGGGGCGCTTCAGTCCGAAACGGTGTCCGACTGGGGCGAGCGCATGATCGAGTTGAATCGCCGATACGGGATTCGGGTTCTGGGCGGGTGCTGCGGCACCACCGGAAAACATCTGGAATATATTGTGACCCATCTACGATAATGCACGGTTCCATCCGGCACGGACGGGCTCCGCTTGTGCATAGTGGCCGATTCATCATGGCCTGCCTTCCTATGGGTGACGCCCGGGGCGGGGGTCTTCGGCAAATTTTCCTGGACTATTCACGCGCCGGCGGCTAAAATAGTTCCTCTATCTGTATTCCGACGCTGGTGAGTTAAGAGAAAACCTTCCATGCAAGCGTACGCAAAACCGACCTACGAGGAACTGCAGCAGCGCCTGAAGGCTGCCGAGGCCGAGCTTCATCATTTGAATCGAACCCTGGAGCGAGGGGTGTCTGAGCGCACCGCCGATGCCGAACGCCGGGCCAAGCAGCTCCAAAAACTGGCCCGGAAGCTGTCCAACACCGAAGAACGGGAGCGTCGGCAGATTGCGGCGATTCTTCACGATGACCTGCTACAGCTGTTGGCGGCGCTTCGGTATCGGCTGAAAATGCTGGCTTCAGCCGGCCCTCTGTCGGAGCCCCAGGAGAACCATATCCAGGTTCTCGGGCAGCAGATCGATGACTGTATCGAAAAGGCCCGGGGCCTCTCCCATGAACTCAGTCCCCCGACCCTGCGCCACAACGGGCTGGTGGCCGCTTTGAAATGGTTGGTGCAGGATATGAAGGAAAAGCACGGTCAGACAGTGGTTCTCGATGCGAAGCCGAATGCCGATCCCCAATCGCCGATTCTGCCGTATGTCCTCTACCGCTCGGTGCGGGAGCTGCTCTTCAACAGTCGAAAGCATTCGGGCGGAAAGACCGCTCGTATCGCAGTCGGCCGGGACGGGGATCACCTCCTGATTCGCGTCGCCGATGACGGAAACGGAGGGGATCTTTCCAAATTAAGAGAGAAGCGGGGGAAACCCGTCGGACTGGGGCTGTTCGCCATTCAGGAGCGCATCCATTTTCTCGGCGGCGAGGTCGACATCGACACGGCGCCTGGCCGGGGGTTCCGGGTCACCATTCGCATTCCTGATGAAATCCCGGAGGAGGAGACCGCCCTTGCCGAAAATCCGGTTCCTGCCGATGAACCCGGTCCGTAAAGCCGCGCCGCCGCCGATTCCTTCGAACCGGGCGGACTTTTTCAGAATTGTGAAGCCCCGCTGGAAAACCGCGGCCGGTCTGGGATGTCTGATAGGGCTCTGCCTGGTTTTGCAGACCGGCGCCGGTTTCGGCTTTCGGCCTGGCGAACCCGCCGGATTCAGCAGCCGACTGGTTCAGGCGGCCATAGAGAGAACCGCTCATGCGGTAACCTATGACGGCAGCTATCGATCCATCGACTACCCGGGCGGGGATGTCCCCGACCACATCGGGGTCTGCACCGATCTGGTGATCCGTGCCTACAGACGTCTCGGCATCGATTTGCAAAAAGACCTTCATGAGGATATGCGGCGCCGTTTTCAGGCCTATCCTCGAATCTGGGGGCTCTCCCGGCCCGACCCCAACATCGACCACCGGCGGGTGCCCAATCTGCAGCGTTTTTTCGAAAGAAAAGGCCGGGTCCTGAAGGTGTCGGACGATGCAGGCGATTATGCGGCCGGGGATCTGGTGACCTGGATGCTGCCGGGCAATCTTCCCCACATCGGCATCGTCATTGACCGGCGCAGCGACGACGGAGACCGCCCCTTGATTGTGCACAATATCGGCCGAGGGCCGGAGGCCGAAGATGCCCTGTTTCGGTATCCGATCACCGGCCACTACCGCTATTACGGGCGCCTCGAGTAGGCATCCGGTAGAAGGCCAGGGCGGCCGCGCCGTTGAAGACGTTGTTTTTGGCGGATAGACCGGTCTACGTCCGAACGGCTCATCAATCGGGCTCCTCCTTTTCCCCGATATTTTTCCCGTCGGGATGGTAATGTTCGAGCAAAACGTTGATTTCCGATCCCACCAGAATGGCCAGGCCCATGATGTAGAGCCAGAGCATCAGAATGATCACCGCTCCGATGCTGCCGTAAGTGGCGCTGAGCCCGGGGAATTGGTTCAGGTAGAATCGAAACCCGAGAGAGGTCAGAATCAGGACCAAGACCCCGAGAACGCTCCCGGGGGTGATGAACTGAAACCGCTGTTCTACGTCCGGGCCGAAATAATAGAGAATTGCAAACCCCGTCAGCAGGGAGCAGACGATGACCACCCATCGGAACAGGGTAAAAAAGAGGTGGAGCCCTGCGTTGTTCCCGACTACGGAAATGACCGATTCCTGAATGGCGCCGCCGGAGACCATCAGGGCGAAGGCGGTGACCATCAGAAACAGCACGACCAGTGAGAGCAGCAGGGCGGTGCCGCGCACCCTGAGAAACGATCTCGCCTCTTTGACATGATGGGTGATGTTGAGCTGCTGCATGATGGCGTAGATGCCGGCCATGGTGGACCAGATGGTGAAAATGATGCCGAAAGAAAACAGGCCGTGCCGTTTTTCCGAGGTCACCGTTTCCACCATTCCCGTAAACAGATAGGCCGACTGCTCGGGAAGAATGCGATGCAGAAGGTCCATGATGATCCCCTCCATATTGGGAACATGGAGATAGGGCAGCAGGGTGAGCAGGAAAATGGCGGCGGGAAAGACCGCCAGCATCCAGAAATAGGCCAGAGCGGCGGCCCCGTTATAGACATTGTCGTCCTGAATCTCCGAGCGGAGGTCTCTGGTGAAGTCTTTGAAAGTGATGTCCTTCGGAAACTTTTTCCATGACACCTTTTTCATGGTCATCCTCCTGTCCGAATACCGGTTAGGATATGCGTCTACCGGTTTGGTTACTTGCAAAAAATCGAGAAGGGCGATACTCAGGATGCCATGGGAACCGAAAAGAATCATTCAGGTAAAACCCGTATTTTTCACAGCGGAAACCTGTAATTTATTCTCTGAATGAGAAAGGGCCGGCTGGACAATCCATGGAAAACCCCCGAAAATACGGTGATCCCCCTTATGCGGTGGCGGTGATCCACGGCGGCCCCGGCGCCGCCGGTGAAATGAAACCGGCGGCCCTCGCTCTGGCGCCGGTCTGCGGGGTGCTGGAACCGCTTCAGACCGAACCTTCTCTGGACGGTCAGGTTCGGGAATTGAAGAAAATCCTTCACGAACACGCCACGGTTCCCGCCGTTTTGATCGGCTTTTCCTGGGGCGCATGGCTCAGTTTCATCCTGGCCGCCCGGCATCCGGATACGGTGAAAAAGCTGATTCTGGTGGGGAGCGGCGGCTTTGAGCCGGAATCCGGTCGGCGCACCCTGAACACCCGGCTCAGCCGCCTCAATCCGGCGGAGTGTGCGGAAACGGAGCGGCTGGCGGACCTCCTCGAAAGTCCCGATCGGGAAAGGCGGCAGGATGCATTTGCGCGGCTGGGGGCATTGTTCGCCGAAGTCGACGCCTGCGACCCGCTGCCCGAGGAAGCGGAGGACGAAGCGATCACCTATCGGCCCGACATTCATCAGGCGGTCTGGAAAGCGGCCGATGATCTGAGAAAGCGCGGCGAACTGCTGGAGATGGGAAAGCGCATCCGCTGCCCGGTAATCGCCCTCCACGGCGATTACGACCCTCATCCGGCCAGGGATGTGGAAAAACCGCTGTCCGCCGTTCTGTCCGATTTTCGATTTGTTCTTCTTCAAAAATGTGGTCATATCCCCTGGATGGAAAGACATGCCCGCCGGGCCTTCTTTGATATCCTGAAAAAAGAAATCCGCTCCTGAAGCCCCATACCGCCGCCCATACCATGAACGATCGGTTTTTCTGCACCTGCTTCGCCTGAAAATACAGTCTGAATCCGGCGGCAAATACCGGATCAACCGTATAGGCTTTTTCTTCTTTATCTCCTATCTCTTTTGTTCATTCATTAGGTTCGGCACATCGGAACGGCGACTGAAACCGACATCCATCCCCGGCACCCTGTGTCGGATGAAACCGGTTTCAGCCTTGAGGAAGGAAGAATCGATATGTTTTTTAAAAGCTGGGACAATCTGATGCATGTGGCGGTGGTGGGTGCTTTGGTCTATATCGGGCTGGTGACCTTTTTGCGGTTTTCCGGCAAGCGCACACTTTCCAGCATGAACGCCTTCGACTTTGTCGTGACGGTGGCCTTCGGGTCGACACTGGCCTCCACCATTCTCCCTTCCACGGTGACCCTGGCCGACGGGCTTTTGGCCCTGGGAATGCTGATCATTCTTCAGCTCATCGTGGCCTGGATCGAAATCCGATCCCCTCTATTTCACAAAGTCGTCACCAGCCATCCGGCGATCCTTTTCTACCGGGGCCGTTTTGTGGAAGACGCCATGCGGCGGGAACGGCTGGAGCACGGGGAGGTCCTGGCGATCATCCGCCGAAACGGCCTCCTCGACCTGGATGCGGTGGAGGCGGTGGTTCTGGAAACCGACGGCACCTTCAGCGTGCTGGCTCAGTCCGATAAACCGATCAGTCGGTCCAGTCTTCGAAATCTGAAACAGCCGGACACCCGGTAACCCCCATCCAGCGCGGGGCCGAACAGACAACGTGAATTCTTCCAGCATAGCCGAAACGGCGATCATGGCATAGCTTTTTCATCCGATCCGGGCCTGGATTCGTCACGGTTC
>JAABSQ010000297.1 GCA_011390315.1 Desulfobacteraceae bacterium | reverse complement strand
CGTTTTCGCTCAACCGGGGACCGGCTCGGGCTGAAATATCCGTCGACCTCTATTGCCGCGAATCCGCAATTGAGAAAGGAACCTGCTTAATGAAACGAGCAAGAGTACAAAAACTTTTGGGTAATCTAGCGATTTTCGGATCGGCCTTCCTGTTGTATCTATCCGCAGTGGTGATCCGCTGGTCCGAAGCCCGGGTCGACATTCATCCCGCCTTTTTTCTCTTCACGCAATATTTTCTGGGATATTTTTGCATTCTCATATTGTTGTATTTCCAGAAGAAAAAACCGACCCCGGATAATTTTGTTCTGATTATCGGCCGGACCATCGGCAATGCCCTGGCGGTCCTGTTTCTGTACAAAGCCGTGACCGCGACCACGGTGGCGGCGGCCAGTATTCTGAACATGACCTACCCGCTTTTTATCGGGCTGTTCACCTATATTTTCATGAAAAATCAACGGGACCCGTATTCCCTCGCTTCGGTGGTGGTGGCGTGGGGCGGGGTCTGGTTGATTCTGGCGCCGGGGGGCATGGAACTTCAGATGGAAAACCTGTGGGGATTGGCCTCGGCCGTCTTCGCGGCCGTCGCCGTCATGTTTTTGAGTTTCGCCCGGGACCATGACGACCCCGAATCGATTCTGTATTACATGTTCGGTCTCGGCGCCGTATTCGTCTTTATCTTCTTTCCGGATAAAATCCATATCCCCGATCAATGGGAACTCTACTACCTGAGTATGAGCGCGGCCTTCAGCGTTATCGGGCAATACCTGCTGACCGTGGGGTTCCGATTCGTAACGGCGGTGGAAGGGTCGGTGCTTTCCTCGACCCGGATACTCATCGCCGCCTTTTTCGGACCGATTCTGGCCTCGGACCAGGCCCTCGGGATTTACGGATGGGCCGGGGCCCTGCTCATCTTCGGGGCCAACAGCTTTATTGCCGTCCGAAAAGCCAAACAGACAACGTGAAGCCTTTCGGCATCTTCTGAGGTTTTTCATACGATCCGGGCGTGGATTCGTCACGGTTCGGAATGCGGAACGTGATAAAATGGTTGACATTTTCCGCTGTGGAAAACTATTCTCGAAGCCTGTTCTTATCGGCTTCGGGAAAATGAAATGAGCGTTTGAAGATGGCCTCCTCGGCCGCAACCCGACGGATACTGAAGCGGAATGGAGCAAATGGATGAAATCATCTTTCACCATCGGCACCTTGTTCAGCTTTGCCCCGGGGATCGGTGCGGGATATGCGGGGAAGTTCGCCGTCGGCGCCGTATAACGGCTCCGGATTGCGGCGTTTTTATCACGGGGAGCAGACAAACGGGGGCGGTGTGACCGATTCGATTCGGCCGTTGATATACCGGCTGACCAACCGGGAAACGGAAATCTTTCTTCTGATGGGCCAGGGGCTCAGCGCCGGGCAG
>JAABSQ010000296.1 GCA_011390315.1 Desulfobacteraceae bacterium | reverse complement strand
CGGGCAGATCTCTCAGCAGCTCAATCTGAGCCTTCGCGCTATCCACCTTTATCAGGGTCGAATTCGGGAAAAACTCCACATCGATTCCGCCGCCGATGCTTTGGAGCGGGAGGCGATCCGCTGGGTGAAGACCTGCGCCGATGCATGCACCGGCGAGGATTGAAGTCTATAATCCTGCCGAATTATTTCGATTTCGGCCGAACGATATAATAGACATTAGACAAGTCATACGGCAGATACCGGGCCGGTTCATTTCGCTTTTCTCCGCTGTAGCTGAGCATCAAAGCTTCTTTGTTGTCGTAGTCGATCCAATCCACGAAAATGGCGCTGTGTTCGATTCTGCCGTACCAGTGATTGACGTAATAGAGCCAGTCCCCGGGTTGAAACAGGTCGATGTCGGCGTACGGCCCCTTCTTTTGGGCGCCTTTGAAGACGACCCGCCGCTTGCCCGGGGGAAATCCGGCCCGGTTGTAAACGGCATTGGCATAATCCCAGCACCCGCCCCGAACGATTTCACACTGGTCCAGCGTCATTTTCCGACCGGTCTCCAGAATTTTACGCCCGGCGGGGGTGGCTTTCGCTTCTGCGGCGAGAATCGGATCAGCGGCGGGGACCTCCTCGACGGACGGCGATTCCATTCGGCTGCCGGTGGTAGGTAGGGGATCATCCAGATGAATCATCACATCCGGTTTTTCGGCTTCGGGTGAAGACGAACCCGTTCGGACGGGCTTCGAGCTTTCGCCCGAGGATTCAAGCACCTCCAGAGGGCGCTCGGCGGGTTTGGTGCAACCCGAAATAAACGAGGCCAGCAAGAGAATCACGCTGGCTCCCAGAAGTGTTGAACGAATCGGCAAGCGGATTGTGGAACGGCCGATTGGAGGCCGTTCCGTGCATATAGGCCGGACGCTGAGGACCATCGTTTCCCCCCATCAAACAGTCATTGCCATGATCACCGTTCGGGGTGGCCTCTCTATGATTTAGAATCGCCCGAAACGATGATCGATGCCGACATCATTGATCAATTCCGGTGCGGAACCATGAAAAAGCCGCACTCGGCATGTACTATGGCCGGTACTCTTTTAGATTGTCAAGAACCGGTTCGGCCAGAATATTCCGCCAGGAGCCGTATACCGGATTGGGGAGCACGAACCATTGTTTTGCCCAGTGATCCCGGTAGGTATCCACCAGCGCTCGCCGCCGGTCGGGCGGAATGTTCTTTCGGACTCCGGGGATGAAGTCCCCCAGATCGTCGCCGATGAGCATCAGGATGCGATGGGTCTCGGCCACGGCTTTCCGTCGGGGGGCCTTTTCGGAGCCCCAGTCGGGGCGTTCGTATTTCAGGAGCAAGCGGTCGGGGTTCACAGGAGGAAACCCGCGTTTTTCCAGGTTTCCCAGGGTGGCGGTCTCCTGGGGGCAGTATCCTTCGGCTCGGTGTCGAGGACAGGCCCGGTTGGTAATGTAAAAGACGGCGATCCCCTTGTCGGTGGCGGCTTGAATGAACTCGCGGGCCCCGGGGATCGGTTCGGCTTCTTCCCGCCCGACCCAGTCGGCCCAGATCACCGGATCAAAAGGCCGGTTTTCTTGAACCAGCCGCGCATTGAAGGGGGAGTTGTCCAGTACCGTCTCATCCACGTCGAGGATCACGGCGGGGGGCAGATGCTGATATTCCGCCTTCTGTTCCAGAGCGGCGGTCCAGGACCGATCCGCCAGGGCCGTATCCAGCATTCTTTCGGCGGCCGCATAGCTCTGAAGGGCGGCCGCCCGGTACTCCGCCGCCGTCTGAACCCAGAGCACCGCTTCCCGGGCCGGGTGGGTGGCGGCGCATCCGAATAAAAGGGGAATAAGTAATATCCACAACAGACCTGATCTCAAATGCCGTTCCATGGACCGTCTCCTTTTTAGTGTCAGCGTTCCGCCGCAAATCCGATGGTGGCCGAAGAAATGACCACGATCACCGACCCGACATTATGGACCACCGCCCCCATGATAGGGGAGAGGAACCCGGACCCGCTGGCCAGCACCGACACCAGATTGAAGGCGAGGCCGAAGGCGATGTTCCACTTGATGGTGGCGACCATCCTTCGACTCAACCGAATCAGAAACGGGAGCTTGGCGATGTCGTCGTTCATGAGCGCGATATCGGCGGTCTCCAGGGCCACCTCGGTACCCTTGGCGCCCATGGCGATGCCGACATCCGAGGCGGCCAGGGCCGGGGCGTCATTGATGCCGTCGCCCACAAATATCACCCGGCTTCCCCGGCTTTGAAGGTCCCGAATGATTCTCAATTTATCCGCCGGAAGCAGTTCGGCCCACCGGTCGGTGACTCCCACCGCCTCGGCCACCAGCCGCACCGATTTTTCATGGTCCCCGGAGAGAATGCCGGTGCGCTGAATATGAAGCCGGTGAAGATCCGCCACCGTTTTTGGGGCCAGAGGCCGGACCGGATCGGCCACGCTGATGATGCCCAATGGCTCCTGATCTCTGTAGACCACCAGCGGCGTGGCGCCCTTTTCTTTGATCCCGTCCAGTGCGTTTTGCAGGGGCGTAGGCATGGCTAAGGCGCCTTGGCCCATGCCGGGATTGCCCACTTCGATCATGCAGCCTTCCACGCACCCTTTGATGCCCCGGCCGATTTCGGTGAACAGATTTTCGGCGGCGGAAACGGTGATTTCGGCATAATGGGCCGCCTTGAGCACCGCCCGGGCCAGGGGATGGGTGGAGTCCTGCTCTACGCAGGCGGCCTGGCGGAGCAGGTATTCCCGCTCCACACCGTCGGCGGTCATGACCGCTTCCACCCGGGGATCGCCTTCGGTCAGGGTGCCGGTTTTATCGAACAGCACCACATCCGCGGCGCCGGCTGCTTCGATGTGCTGTCCGCCCTTGATCAGAATTCCCGACCGGGCCGCCCGTCCGATGGTGGCCACGATGGCGGTGGGTGCGGCCAGAATCAGGGCGCACGGGCACCCGACGATCAGGACCGCCACCGCCCGGTCCGGCACCCCGGTAACCGCCCAGGTGACGGCCGCACAGGCCAGAATAAAGGGGGTGAACCATTGGGCGTACCGGTCGATCAACGAGACAGACCTGGGTTTGTGGGCCTCCGCCTCCGAGACCAGTCGAATCACCTTGCCGAAGGTGGTCTCCTCGCCCACCCGCCTGGCTTCGATCTTGATGACGCCGTTCTGGTTCAGGGTGCCGGCGTAGACCGAATCGCCGGCGGATTTTTCCAGGGGGATGGGTTCGCCGGTGATGGAGGATTCATCCACCGCCGTCCTTCCTTCCCGAATGTCGGCATCCACCGGAATCCGTTCGCCGGGCTTGACCAGAAGCAAATCCCCGATATCGACCTCGGCGATCGGCCGGGAGACCGGTTTTCCATTCTGAATGACGGTGGCCACTGTGGGGGTGATTCGGATCAGGGACCGAATCGCCTTTCGGGCCGATTCGCTCACCGCCTCTTCGATCAGAGCGCCGATCACCATCACAAAGCTGACCACCGCCGCGCTCAGGAACTCTCCGGTGATCAGACAGGCCAGAATCGCCAGGCTCACCAGTTCGTCGACGTTGACTTCCTTGCGAAGCACCCCCCTGACCGCCTCCAGGATAATGGGCAGCCCGTTGACGGAAATGGATCCGAGCAGCAGTACCGTTCCGATTGCAGACGGTTCCGGCCGCCCCCAGTCCCACAAAAATCCGATCAACGCCAATAAACCGCCGAATCCCGCGCGAATAAAATCTGAAATATTCAATAGTTCTCGATAAGAACCCAGTTTGGAAAATCTTCCGATCATTTGCCGTCCGCCTTTTGCATAATTTTTTTGCCTTAATGAATCGGTACTCGTTTAGGGGGGATTTTCTCCAAATATGCGATTATTCACTTTTGGTCAACTCTTTGATCTCACCGTCGCACTGGGTGCTGCTCGGGCAGGAGGTGCATCCGCAATCGCATCCATCGCTTTTTTGGGTGCTCTTATATAAAGTTTTGACTACATACCAGCCTGCAACGGCGACGATCAGGAAGACAATCAAAAGTTCCATTTTACGCCTCTCTTTTTTATCGAACCCTATTTTGTTCCGGATATCGTAAGGAGGAAACTTATTATATAAAATAAAGTTTGTGTCAACGAAAATATTTCAGGTAATCGAATTGGCTGGAAGATTCATGCGACCTGCAGCAGTCTGAGCGGTTCAAGGTGGTGGATATCGACCCGGCAGAAGGAATGACCCTGGAGCAGATCAAAACCAAAGGGGTTGCCGACAAGTACCGATCCGGCGGCGGCGACATCTACCTTATCGGCCTGGAATTTGATCGATCCGAACGCAATATTTCGCGCTTCGAGCGGGGGCGGGGATAGCCTCCTACAGCGTATGCTCGCTCAATACCCGGTAGACCTCGTTGATGTTTTCGGAGCGCCTGAACTCCCTTGAAATCGGCGTTTCTTCGCTGCCCACCCAGATTTTCAGTTCCGCATCCAGATCGAAGATTCCCGCACTTTCTTTGGAAAATTTTGTAATTTTCGAATACGGAATGGACAGGATTTCAGCCTTTTTGCCGGTGACCCCCTGCTTGTCCACCAGGATCAGGCGCTTGTTCGTAAAAACGAACATATCCCGGATCACCCTATACGCCTTTTCCACCTGTTCGCCGTCGGCCAGGATTTCATTGAACAGTTTTTCCAGCTTTTCCCCGGAAATTTCGGATGCGTTTCCCATTAATCCGCTCAGAAGTCCCATTTTGCCATCTCCTTTTTGTGTTTTATATTGTTAAATGGTAAGACGGAATCGATTATAAATCAATATTCGCGAACTGACCCGGAAAGATATCCACCGGGGACGGGAATTTCCACGGCCGGGTAATTGCGCCGCGGCATTCCATTTATCCGGGATGCACCACAGAGAGGGAAAAAATGGGTTTTGTTTTAAAATTACGGCTGACCAAAGCGTGGACTCTGATCCTAATGCTGGTGGTAATAACCGGCTGTGCCGCCCCCGGAAAACGTCTGGAGCCGCCCCGGGTGTCTCTGGTTCACATCGAACTACAAGAAGCCAAACTGTTTGAGAGCGTGTTTAAAGTCCAACTGCGGGTGTTCAACACCAATGAGGTCCCCCTGAAGATTCAAGGCGGAGACTGCATTCTCGAGGTCAACGGCAAACGGTTCGCCCGGGGCGTGACCGATTCCGATACCGAAGTACCGGCCTACGGCGCCGCCATTGTGCCCATGACCCTCTATTCCTCCATGGTCGGGATGGTGCGGTCCATCCTGACCCTGCCCAAAGAAGAACTGGGATACAAACTGGCGGGACGGCTTCGCATGGGTGGCGGATTCATGGCGCCTTCGACCATTCCCTTTTCATCCGAAGGAAAGCTTTCCCTGGAAGATCTGATGGAAGCCCCCTGACCGGCTCATCCTTTCCATAATCGCCGAAGCACGGAGAGGTTGATCTCGTCCCAGTCCCGTTCGCCCTTTTCCTTGGGGGTTTCGATGACCTTGGGGATACGGGCCAGCCGTTCATCCCGCATGATAAACTCGAAAGCCTCGATACCGATGCGCCCCTGCCCGATGTGCGCGTGCCGGTCCACCCGCCCGCCGAATTCCACTTTGGAGTCGTTCAGGTGAATCAGGAAGAGGCGGTTCAGGCCGATGATTCTGTCGAATTCGGACAGTGTGTGCTCATAGTCGGATCGGGTGCGGATATCATATCCGGCGGCGAAAATATGGGAGGTGTCGAGGCAGACCCCGATAGGGACGGCGGCGTCGATTTCGGACAATAGCGCGGCCAGCTGCTCGAAGGTATGGCCGATGCCGTGCCCCTGACCGGCGGTGGTTTCCAGAAGGAGCCGGGTGGATAAATCCGGAACCTCGCTGAAGAGCCGGTTGACGGCGGTGGTGATCCGTTCCATTCCTTCGGCCTCGCCGGCGCCGCCGTGAGACCCCGGATGAAGGACCGCGTAAGGGATCTTCAGCGCGGAGGACCGGATCAATTCTTCCCGCAAGGCGCGGTTGGACCGTTTTCGGGTGGTCGGATCGGGGCCGGCCAGATTGATGAGATACGGCGTGTGAGACGCGATTTCGGTAATCCCGGTTTCAGACCGAGCATGATCAAAGGCCGCCGCCGCTTCCGGGCTCAGGGGTGTTTCCGCCCAGGTGCGGGCGTTTTTGGTGAACATCTGCAGCGCCGTACACCCGTAAGCATGGGCGGTGTACAGCGCGTTTTCCAGGCCCCCGGCGATGGAGCAATGGGCCCCCAGGAGCGGTGCGTCCGATGGCATCTGTATCCTTCCCGTTTTTCTTTTAAGGCAGGGCCTTGGAGACGATTTCATAGACATGCTTGGACAGGTCCGGGCTTCGGCTGATTCGCTCCAGCTGGGCCTTCATCAGTGCCTTTCGACCGGGCTCGTATTTTCGCCAGTGGTTGAAGGCCGAAACCAACCGGGAGGCGATCTGGGGATTGATGGCATTAAGTTCCAGGACCCGATCGGCCAGAAAAGCATACCCGTCCCCGGAGGGTTGGTGAAAACGCCAGGGGTTGAGGCTGCAGAAGGCCCCGATCAGGGCCCGGACCTTGTTCGGATTCTTGATGGAAAAGGCGGGGTGGTCCAGCAGGGCCGTGACCCGGTCCAGGATGCCGGGAAGCTGGGAGCCGGCCTGAAGGGAGAACCACTTGTCCAGTACCACCACATCCGACTGCCACCGCTCGTGAAAGGCCTCTATGGCCGCCGTCCGTTGATCGCAATCGATGTGGGACAGGACCGAGAGCGCCGCCAGGGTGTCGGTCATGTTTTCGGCTTCTTTGAACTGCCGGTAGAGAAAATCGGTTCGGTCCGGGGTGTCGATTTTACCCAGGTAGGCCAGGGCCAGGTTCTTGAGGCTTCGGCGTCCCACGGTGGGCGGGTCCACGGTATAAGGCCCCGGGGTCTGGTTTTCATCAAAAACCTGTTCAAATTCCGCTTGAAGGGCCTCGGCGATCGTCCGGGTGAGAAAATTCCGAGCCAAGTGAATGGCATCCGGGTCGATGGGGCCGGTTTCGCTCATGACGATGGCCATTTCGGATTCCGAGGGCAGGCTCAGGGCATGGGCGATAAAAGATTTGTCCAGATCCGGGTTGATAAGGGTTTTCTTCAGCGGATCGAGAACGGACCGGTCCGGAAGCGGTTCCTTTTCCTGCTGAAATTCCGAAATCAATCGAAGCAGAACCTTGGCAAAAAGGTTTTGTCCGGCATCCCACCGGATGAATTCATCCGAATCATGAGCGAAAAGAAACCCCTGTTCTTCATCGGCGTATCCGGCCTTGAGACGCACCGGCGCGGAGAAACCCCGGGGAAGAGACGGGATCGGTTCTTCGGGCACATGGATGAATTCGAACTCTTGTTTCCACTCCCGCAGGTTGAGCACCCGGGTGGTTCCCACGGGTTCCGATTCGCCTTTGAGCTGAAGAGGCAACTCGTTTCCACTTGAATCCAGCAGCCCCACCGCGATGGGAATGTGCATGGGTTCCTTGTCGGGCTGGTCCGGGGTGGCGGGGATGTGCTGGGTCAGGGTGAGGGTATACACCTGATTGTCGGGATCATAGGCCCGATCGGCCCGAATTTCGGGGGTGCCGGCCTGGGAATACCAGCGCATGAACTGATCCAGATCGGCGCCGCCCGCATCGGCCATAGCGCCCGCGAATTCCTCGATGGTCACCCCGGCGCCGTCATGACGCTGAATATAGAGCGCCAGCCCCTTCAGGAAGTTTTCCCGGCCGATGATGGTATGAATCATTCGAATGACCTCGGCCCCCTTTTCATAGATCGTCACGGTATAAAAATTGTCCATTTCGATATAGGAAGCCGGGCGAACCGGATGGGCCATGGGACCGGCGTCCTCCGGAAACTGAAAGGTGCGCAGGGCCTTGACGTCCGAAATGCGTTTGACCGGACGGGAGGTGATGTCCGCGGTGAATTCCTGATCCCGGAAAACGGTGAGGCCTTCCTTGAGGCTGAGCTGAAACCAGTCGCGCAAGGTGACCCGGTTGCCGGTCCAGTTGTGAAAATACTCGTGGGAGACCACCCGGTCGATGTTCCAGAAATCGATGTCGGTGGCGGTCTCGGGCCGAGCCAGCACGTATTTGGCGTTGAAAACGTTGAGGCCCTTGTTTTCCATGGCCCCCATGTTGAAATCGGTGGCGGCCACGATCATATAGACATCCAGGTCGTATTCCAGGCCGAACACCTCCTCGTCCCAGCGCATCGCCTTTTTGAGGGATTCCAGGGCATAATCGCACTTGTCGGCATTCATATGCTCCACATAGATGCGAAGCGAGACCTCCCGGCCCGATCGGGTGCGGAAGGTGTCTTCGACCAGGGCCAGATCCCCGGCGACCAGTGCGAACAGATAGCTGGGCTTTTTGAAGGGATCATCCCATTTGACCCAGTGGCGGCCGTTTTCCATATCCCCGGAATCGACCGGGTTGCCGTTGCAGAGCAGGATCGGATACCGCGACCGATCGGCCGTCAGGGTGCAGGTATAGGTGGCCATCACGTCGGGACGGTCGATAAAATAGGTGATTTTTCGAAACCCCTCGGCTTCGCACTGGGTGCAGAACATATCCCCGGATTTGTACAGCCCCTCGAGGGAGGTGTTGGCGGCGGGCCGAATGACGGCCACCGTCTTGAGGGTAAAGGCATCGGGAACATCGGGGATGGTCAAGGTTTCTTCCGCCACCCGGAATTCATCGGCGGTCAGCGGCCGTCCGTCCAGTTCGACTTCGATCAGGTCCATGTCCCGGCCGTCCAGGACCAGCGCCGTTTCCGATTGGGCGGCCTTCGGATGTCGGCGGATGTTGAGAAAAGAGGTCACCCGGGTGTCCATGTCTTCCAGTTCCAGGGTCATATCGAGGTGGTCCACGTGAAAAGGCGGTGGACGATAATCGGTCAGGTATTTTCGATGATGCTGCTCCATCCGTGGCTCCCTTTAGTTGAATAGCTCATTCGAGGTGGTGATTTCATCGCCGCAGGTTGTGATGTCGGCTACAGCTTTTCCATGGCGTCGTCTACCGTGGACACGATGGGAAGAAATGAGTCGAAACCGGAAATTTCAAAAACCTCTCTGACATAGTCCTGCAATTCGCACAGCACCAGTTTGCCTTCCATCCGCTTGAGTTCTTTGGCGGTCTTGAGGATGATCCGCAGCCCCGCACTGGAGATGTAGCCCAGGGATTCGAAATCGAGGATGATATTTCGGGTTCCGTTTTCGATGATCTCTGAAATTTTGTCTTCAAATTCCGGGGAGGTTTTTGAATCCAGACGACCTTCCACCCGAATAATGCTGGTTCCGTTCAGTTTTTTCTCCTGTATTTCCATGGGCAACTCCTCTTCTCTGCTCAATTTATGTGTCGAGTTGGGTCGAATCCTCGGGGATATTTTTTTCCAGAATCAAAATGTTTTTATCGCCTTCCCGGTAATAGCTGATCTTGTCGGACAATTCCGTCACCAGGTGTATGCCGAGCCCGCCGATGCGACGTTCCTCCATGGGGCATTCCAGATCCGGTTTCTGACTCGATTTCGGATTGAAAGGCACCCCGTCGTCTTCGACCCGAATGGTGATGGCGCCGTCCCGACGGGAAATATTGATATTTATCCAATGAGTTCCGTTGTCCCGAAAGCCGCAACTGACGATGTTCGAGAACAGTTCATCGACGATCAGGTTGATCTCGAAAATGGTTTTGTCGGGAATTCCGAACAAGGTTCCGAACTTTTCAACTTTTTCACGCAATGTATCCAGTTCGGACAGGTCATTGCTCAATGTAAAGGAAAACGTGTTTTTGGACATGTAAACCGAGCCTTTCAGGGAAAAGCTGTTGAAGGTTCCGCGCACACGGTCAAATCAGGCTGAGGCCGCCTTTCTGGATGCATTCTTCATAGGTGTCAGCCCGATGTACCAGAAAATGTTCTTCCCATGCAAACACCTGTTCGATCAGGGCGCGGGTCACCTTGGGCATGAGGTCCGGAAACTGCTCCATGGCTTTCTGGAATTTTTCACGGCTCAACACGAGGCAGGAAAGGTCCTCGGCCGCTTTAAGGGAATAGAGCCGGCGAATTCGGCTTAGAAGCATCATTCCGCCGATAAAGGTTTCTTCGGGGTAGTCCCGAATGACCATCTCTCCGTCCGGGGTTTCCCGTATCAGTCTGGCCGATCCGGAAAGAAGATAGAATGCCTGGCCGTCGTCGTCGTCTTGCTTGAACAGATATTCTCCTTTCTTAAAATGCTCCTTGGCGCACAGGTAGGCGAATACCTTCAACGAATCGATGGGGAATCTGGAAAAAAGATATATTTGTCGCAATACCTTCAGGTTTTCCTTAAATTCGCAGGTGGTGAAAAGATCAGTTTTTTCCGTGGACGAGCTCATAAAACATGCCTTTCTTTTCAATTAGTTCGTCATAGGTGCCGATTTCGCCGATTTTGCCGGCTTTCATCACCGCGATTCGGTCGTAATTTTTGACGGTGTCCAGGCGATGGGCGATGGAAATGATGGTGCTTTTGCCCCGCCACTGGTTTTCCAGCAGGTTTTGGATGCGTGTCTGGGAATTGTTGTCCAGCCCCGAAGTGGCTTCATCCATGATCAGGATCTTGGGCTTTTTCAAAAGCACTCGGGCGATGGCCAGTTTCTGGCGCTGCCCTCCGGAGAGATTGTCGCCCTTGCTGCCGACCTGGTACTGCATGCCGATTTGCAGGAGGTCCTCCAGGAGGTCCTGTTCAATCAGAATCTGTATAATATTCTGGTTGATCTGCTCCTGGGCTTTGGGGTTGGTCGTCTTCAGCTTGCCGAAGAGGATGTTGTTGAGGATGGTTTCGGTGGAGATATACCGGGCCGGATCGTAGAAGGAGATCAGCTCCGGGTGGGATTCGGCGATGCGTTCCCGAAACAGGGCCCGGCCCTCCAGAATCAGGACCTCGATGATTTCCGACAGCGCCACCATTTTGTGCCAGCCCGGTGAAAACCGCAGGGCCACCTGAATCAGCCGCTCCCGGTCTTCTTCCGAGAGCTGGTGAAGCCGCTTTTTTCCCAGCCGTTCCGCGATCATTTTATAATCATCCAATTCCTGGGGCGGGATCGGGCTTTGCTCGAAAAAGACGTTTTCCGGGGGCAGATTGCCGAGGATGTCCACCGTCTGCCGGGTCAGTTCCGCCCCGAGACTCAGGAGCGGTCGGGTGAGATCGGCCTCATTCAGAAAGTCGGTAAAAAACTTGTTTTTATGGAGGTTTTCGACGGCGAAATCCTTTTCGGTAGGCGTCCCGAACAGGATATTTTCTGCGATGCCGGAGTAGCGCAGATACTGATCATCGGAGAAAAATTCCACATAATCCACCAGGGTATCGCCGAACTCGGTCCGGAAATCTTCTCGAATACGGATGACCCTGGAGATCAGTTCTTCGTGCTCTTCTTCATACAACACCGTGTTCAGCCCGAACCGGAGCACATCCACGAAAATCCCCGATTGTTGAAGGGCGGCGATCCTGTCGTCGAGGCTGGGCATGGAATTTTCCGACTGTTCCTCTTCTTCTTTTTTGTTCTTCTCTTTTCCTTTGTTTTCATTTTGGTTTCCGTCCCGGCTTTCCACCAGGGGCAGATAGGAATAGAGCAGGTTTTCCTCAATGGTTCCGCTGAAAATGAAGGGATTCTGAGAAACCAGGCCCAGGTTGTGGATGATGTCCTTCTTGGTCATTTCCGAGACCTCTTTGTCGCCGATGAGGATATGGCCGGTGGTATATTGCGTGAGCTGAGAGATGCATTGGGCCATGGTGCTTTTACCGCTTCCTGAAAACCCCACCACCGCCAGTTGATCCCCGGGTTCCAGGGAAAAGCCGACGTTCTCCAATAGCTGAATGCCCCCTTCGGTGAACATGGACAGCTCCTTGACCTTGATGCTGCCGTCCAGATCATACGGCTCCCGGTCCTCGGGTTCCATGGCATGCTCGGGGACGGTGTCGAAGTATTCCATCGTCCGGTGGTACCGGACCACCGCATCCTGATAGAGTTGATAGAAATCCAGCAGCTCCTTCCAGGGATCATAGAGTTTTTCCTGGGCCGAGAGAAAGGCTACCAGGGCGCCCAATTCCAATCGGCCTTTGATGGCCAGGTAGCCCCCGATAAGAAAAATCAAAAAGGGGCTCAGGTTGGTGAAGAAATTATTGAGAACTTTGACGCCGTACTTGTAAAGGTTCCAGATGATGCGAATCCGGGTGAGTCGGTTCACCAGGTTATCATATTTGGTGTTTTCGGTTCGAAAGGTGCCGTTTCCATGAATTTCGTGAATTCCCGAAATGGATTCGGCGATTTTATCCGAAAGGGTGCGGGTGGCGTCCACCCGTTCCCGATTGGTTCGGTTGACCCGCCGCTGAAGAATCGGCACCAGCACCAGCACCATGGGATAAATGGCCAAGGATACGGCGGCCAGAAGAGGATTGAGCCAGAAAAGATATATGCCGAAGGCCAGAAGGGTCAGAACGTTGATGATGGGCACCGCAATGGCCATGCCGATGAAATCCCCGGCGGCCGCAATTTCGCTCACCAGGGATGCCACCACCATACCGGGCTGGGTTTTTCGGAAAAAATTGAGGGGAAGGGTAAGAATGTGGTGATAGAGGTCCTGCCGCATTTTGGCCAGGACCCGCTGGCCGATGACGCTCTGAAGGATGTTGATGAGGTATTTGAGCCCGCTGGCGGTGAGTACCGCCGCCAGATAAATCGCGCAGTAGCGGATCAACAATTCGATTTTTCCCAATGAGATGGCCTCATTGACGATCTTTTTCTGCATCTCGAGAGGAACCACCCGGGCAAACACCGTGATCACGATAATGAGAAACAAGGTGATCTGAAGCTTGATGCTGCTGGCGAAAATCCAGGAGGAGAGGGGCCTCTCGGTGACGGGGATTTTCTTGAATTTTGATTTTTTCATGATGGCGGGTTCCTCATGAGCGGATAATCTCGATGCGCGGAGTAAGATGCCGCCGAATTTTCAGGCGGCTTTCCGAATGTCGCAATCTATTTGAATGGCGCATGCCCGGGCATGGCGTTCGTTGAGTATGGCAACCGGAGTATACCTTATTTAGACGGTTCATGGCAATCGCTTGTTTTTCTATTGTCTTTCCGGTATTCAAAGACTTTTGGCCTGAACCGCCATCTCATTCATGTCAAAGCCAGACACTCACGACCGTATGATGTTTAAAAGCGTGAACAAAATATTTCAGATCGAAAACAAGTGTTTAAGACTTGAAATCAAATGCGCGGGTGAGAGGTTCAAAATTTTAAACCCTCTTGGAAGCAATTTTAAATTTAAAAATCAAAGGTTTAATTGAAATTGTATCCGGTCGGTTAATAAACACGGACAAATCAGAGGGGAGAAAGCAATGGGGTTGAGTGAGAAGGGGAGATCCGAAAGGATGGTAAGCATTTTTTAATCACCTGGTTTAATAGCTAAAAATGGTTGAATACCAAAAAAAAGCGGCGGACGCCGAATTTTTTGGCAAGGCTATTGCAATATATAATATCAACCTAATAATTTTTTCATCTGTTCTCCTCCTTAACGGCTAATTGAGATTTCTTGATTAGCCGTTTCCTTTTATTTTCCACCTCACTCACACCTTGACGAACCTTTCCATTCGTTGTAATTTTTCTGCCGGATTTGCGGTGCGGGGACCTTTCACCTCCGCCGGTCCTTGAATCGCGGGCTGATGGGTCCCGGTTTTCCGGATGAATCCACCAGGCGGATACTGTTTATGTTTTTTATACTCTATTAAAAAATTTTAAGGACTGCTCTTCATGGAACTTGCCAAGAAAGAAGGCCGGGAAACCGAACCGGATGCACAAACCCTCCGATTTCTGGAGATGGCTTTTCGAACGGATAAACAGGGAAGACCCTTGCAGCACGACGGATGCGGAAAAAAAACCGGAGACTGCGGAGATTCGGTGGAAATGTTTATTACCCTGAAAGGGGATCGAATCGAGACCGTGAACTTCCATCTCGACGGTTGTATGAACACCAACGCCTGTGCCAATACCGTGGCCCTTCTTGCGGAGGGTAAGACATTGGATGATGCCTGGGAAATCTCCGTTGACCAGGTGGTCGACTATCTCCGGAGTCTGCCCGAGGATCATCTCCATTGCGCGGAGTTGGCGGTGGGGACTTTTTATCTGGCCCTGGCCGATTCCCGGAAGCTCCGGCGGGCGCCCTGGAAAAAAACCTATCGATGACCCGGCGGAATATCCGCCCTTCCATGATTATTTAGCTGTTTTCTCTCTATTTTCTCCCGCCTGTCCGACGGCGGGAGAAACCCCATTCCTTTCACCCGGCTTCCCGAACGCATGAAGAACAGCGGATGAATCGGGTACTCCTTTTTTTATTTATCCTTGACATAACTGTGGAAAGTTGATTATAGGTCTGTTCCTGAATGAGGTGTGCATCGGCGGTTCGTCCCGCCGGAACACCGCCTGTGATTTCCATTTCAGATGCTGGGAGCCGACGGTCTTGAGATAATCCATGAGCCTTGAAAAACTGCTGGAAAAGCGAAAATCGGAAATTCTTAAGAAATGGTATAATCAGGTGGTGGACACCTATCCCCCCGAAACCGCCCTTTTTTTAAGAGAACAAAAAGACGCCTTCAGCAATCCCGTGGGAAAAGCCACTCGGGATAGCCTTCATGCGCTTTTGGGCGAGCTTCTGAAGCCGGAAATGGATTCAGAGGCCGTTCGATCCCATCTCGACCCCGTTGTACGCATCCGGGCCGTTCAGGCCATGTTCACGCCTTCTCAGGCCGCCGGATTCGTCTATTTTCTCAAAGACATCATTCGAGAGGTCCTCGGCCGCGACCTGGACAACGCCGACCGGCTGAACCGGTTGCTGGCGTTCGAGCGAAGGATCGATGATATGAGCATGTCGGCGTTCAACATCTATATGAAATGCCGGGAAGCGGTGTTTCAAATGAAGGCGAATCAGGAGAAGAATAAAATTTACAAGGCCTTTTTGCGGGCGGGCCTGGTAGAGGAAATTCCCAGAGATGAAACCGGAAATCATAAGGATGCATAATATTAATTACTTGGAACAAGGTTTCGGGCAATCCCCTCATTGCTTCGAGGCCGTGCGGAGTGAGGTTGTTGAATGAACGAAAAATACTTGTTTTCCCTCATGTCGGTTGTTCTGCTCTTTTTGCTTGCGTATGCCGGTGTGGAAGTCGCAGGGCTTCAGGTGCTCTTCGGGGTCATCATCCCGTATATGGCCCTGATCGTTTTCCTGGCGGGGTTTGCATACCGGGTCATCCAGTGGGCCCAAACACCGGTGCCCTACAAAATCCCCACCACCGGCGGTCAGCAAAAATCGCTTCCCTGGATTCAACATGCGGCGATCGACTGCCCCGACACCAAAGCCCAGGTCGTCGGACGTATGGCCATGGAAGTGCTTCTGTTCCGATCCCTGTTCAGAAATCTGGTATTTAAAAAGGAAGGCGACAAACTGGCCTACCGGATGGAACTGTTCCTCTGGCTGGGCGCCATCGTTTTTCACTATGCCTTTTTGGTGGTCACCATTCGGCACCTGAGATTTTTTGCCGAACCGGTCCCCTTTTTCGTCACCGGGCTGGAAAAGGTCGACAGTTTTCTGCAGTTGGGACTGCCGGTCGTCTATATGTCCGGGATCGCACTCCTGGCCGGGGTGCTGTATCTGGCCATTCGGCGGATTTATGTCGGGCATACCCGGTATATCTCCCTCGCCTCCGACTTCTTTCCGCTGTTTCTGATCCTCGCAATCGCCGTGACCGGCATCATGATGCGGTATTTCACAAAGGTGGATATTCCCACCGTCAAAGAGCTCACCATGGGGCTGGTCACCTTCCGCCCCGCCGTTCCGGAAGGAATCGGAACCCTCTTTTTTGTCCATCTGTTTCTGGTGAGTGTGCTGCTGGCGTATTTTCCCTTCAGCAAACTGATGCATATGGGCGGGGTATTTTTCAGCCCCACTCGAAACATGACGTGTAATACGCGTGCCGAGCGGCATGTGAACCCGTGGAATTATCCGGTCCCTGTTCACACCTATGAAGAATATGAAGATGATTTCAGGGAACATATGATCGAGGCTGGCCTCCCAGTGGAAAAGAAGGAGTAAATCAATGTCGGACCTTCCAAAATCAGAAGAGATACTCAAAGACGTGGAACACGCACCGCCCAAGAAGGGGTGGATGAATATCCCGGTGGACATCCGCAAGGGGATGTACTGTTACGCCGCCAATCCCAAAAGCCTGAACGCCCTCGGATTCCCCAACGTCCATGAATGGAATCCCAAGGATGAAGACTGGAACCTGCCGGAGAATTGGCAGGAGATTCTTCATAAAGGATTCAAGGAACGCCTGGATCGCTTCCGGTCGGTCAAGGTCTTCATGGACATCTGTGTTCGATGCGGCGCCTGCGCGGACAAATGCCATTATTTCATCGGAACCGGCGATCCCAAAAACATGCCGGTGCTCCGGGCCGAACTGCTCCGCTCGGTGTATCGAAACGATTTCACCCTGGCAGGAAAGCTCCTGGGCAAAATCGCCGGGGCGAGAAAGATGGACGAGGATGTTCTCAAGGAGTGGTGGTATTACCTGTTTCAGTGCTCCGAATGCCGACGCTGTTCGGTGTTCTGCCCCTACGGCATCGATACCGCCGAGATCACCATCTTCGGCCGGGAGCTCCTGAATCTTTTGGGCCTCAATATCGACTGGATCGCCACGCCGGTGGCCAACTGCTACCGCACCGGCAATCACCTCGGCATTCAGCCCCATGCCTTTAAAGACATGCTCGACTTCTTTGTGGAGGATATCGAGGATATCACCGGCATCAATGTCGAACCCCAGTTTAACAAAAAGGGGGCCGACATTCTCTTCATTACCCCGTCCGGAGACGTTTTCGCCGACCCGGGAACGTACACCTGCATGGGCTACATGATGCTGTTCAAATACCTGAAGGATAAATACGGTCTGGACGTGACCTGGTCCACCTATGCATCCGAGGGCGGCAATTTCGGCTTTTTCACCTCCCATGAAACCATGAAGCGGCTCAACTCCAAAATGTACGCAGAGGCCAAGCGCCTGGGCGTCAAGTGGATTCTGGGCGGCGAGTGCGGTCACATGTGGCGGGTCATCAATCAATATATGGATACCATGAACGGTCCGGCCGATTTTCTGGAGGAACCGGTCAACCCGATCACCGGTACCCGGTTTGAAAATGCCAAATCGACCAAAATGGTCCACATTTCCGAGTTCACTGCCGATCTGATCAAGCACGGCAAGCTGGATCTCGACCCGAGCCGGAACGACGACCTCAAGGTCACCTTTCACGATTCCTGCAATCCCGCCCGAGGCATGGGCATGTTCGACGAACCGCGGTATGTGATTCGGAGTGTCTGCAACCAGTTCTATGACATGCCCCGGAACACGATTCGAGAGAATACCTTCTGCTGCGGAAGCGGTTCGGGGCTCAATGCCGGCGAAGATATGGAGCTGCGGATGACCGGCGGCCTCCCCCGGGCCAATGCCGTCAAATTCGTACACGAGAAACACGGGGTGAATATGCTGGCCTGCGTCTGTGCCATCGACCGGGCGGCCTTTCCGGACCTGATGAGCTACTGGGTTCCCGAGGTGGACGTCACCGGTTTGACCGAACTGGTGGCCAACGCCCTGATCCTTCCGGGTGAAAAGCAACGAGAGACGAATCTGCGCGGAGAACCGCTGCCGGGAATGGAGGAATAGGATGCAAAAAAAACTGTACAACAAAAATGTGGTGATCGCCGGTCTGATCATCCTGGCGGTTCTGGCGACGTTTCCTTTCTGGTACAACCACGGAAAAGCCGCGCCTGCGCCGAAGCCCGAACTGACCGAAAAGGCCAAGGCCGCCAAAGAGTGCATTCGTTCCACCGCTTACATGAAAACGGAACATATGCAGCTTCTGGATGCCTGGCGGGATACGGTGGTGCGGGACGGCATTCGAACCTATGTCAACGAGGTCGGAAAAGAGTTCGACATGAGCCTGTCCAATACCTGCCTGGACTGCCACTCCAATAAGGAAAAATTCTGTGATGTCTGTCATGATTACGCCTCAGTAGATCCGTATTGCTGGGATTGCCACATCGAGAACCCGAAGGAGAATGAGTAATGGAAAGCAGCAGCAGAAGACGATTCTTGAAAGTTGCCGGGATATCGGCTCTGGGCGCAGGATCCATCGGGGCGAAACCGGTTCTGAACGCATTTGCCGCGACCGGCGGCGGACACGGTGAAGAAAAGCCGGTCATCAAAATGGTTCCGAATAAAGATTCCCTGATGGGGACCCGGTGGGCCATGGTGATCGATACCCGGAAACTCACCTCGGCCGGCGATCTCGAACCCATGATCGAGGCCTGCCACAAGGTCCACAACGTTCCCGAGATGGAAAACAAAAACCATGAGATCAAGTGGATCTGGGAAGAGGAGTTCAAGCATGCCTTTCCCGGAAAGATAAACCGGTATATCGAAGATGAAGCCGTTTCCCACAAGCCCTTTCTGGTTCTGTGCAACCACTGTGAAAATCCTCCCTGTGTGCAGGCCTGCCCCACCAAGGCGACTTTTCAGCGGGAAGACGGCATCGTGATGATGGATTTCCACCGGTGTATCGGATGCCGGTTTTGCATGGCCGCCTGCCCCTTCGGGGCCCGCAGTTTTAATTTTCGGGACCCGAGGCCCTTCATCGAAGAAGCGGAATTGAACAAAAAATTCCCGACCCGATGCAAAGGTGTGGTGGAAAAATGCAATTTCTGTGCGGAACGGCTGGCCGTGGGGCAGATGCCCGCCTGCGTGGAGGCATCCAAGGGGGCGATGACTTTCGGCGATCTGGACGACCCGGAGTCGGAGGTCCGGAAATTGATACGGGAAAACTTCACCATTCGGCGAAAACAGAATCTGGGGACCATGCCCTCGGTATATTACATCGTGTGAGGTGGTTATGCTTGAATTAGCGTTAAAAGGAACCAAAAGATATTACGGATGGGTGACCGGGCTACTGCTCGTGGCCGGTATCGGGGTCGTCTTCTGGTTGTGGCAGCTCCAGTTCGGTCTGGGGATCACCGGCATGAGCCGTTCGGTTTCCTGGGGATTTTACATTGCGCAGTTCACCTTTCTGGTCGGGGTTGCCGCCGGAGGGTTGATGGTGGTGCTGCCCTATTATTTGCACAACTACAAGGCCTTCGGGCGGATTACCATCCTGGGGGAATTTCTGGCCATTTCCGCACTGGTGATGTGTCTGCTGTTCATTATGGTGGACCTGGGCCAACCCAACCGAATGCTGAACGTGCTGTTCTATCCCACGCCCCATTCCATGCTCTTCTGGGATATGATCGTTCTGAACGGCTATTTATTCCTGAACATTATCGTCGGATGGAACGTGCTGGAAGCCGAGCGAAACAACGTACCGCCCCCCAAATGGCTCAAGCCCTTCATTTATCTGTCGATCCCCTGGGCCGTGGGTATTCATACCGTAACCGCCTATCTGTACTGCGGTCTTCCCGGCCGGGGTTTCTGGATGACCGCCATTCTGGCGCCCCGCTTTCTGGCCTCGGCCTTTGCCGCGGGACCGGCCTTTCTGGTGCTGCTCTGCATGCTGATACGAAAGGTGACCCGATTCGATCCGGGCAAGGAGCAGATTCAGACCCTGGGCAAGATCATCACCTATGCGATCATCATTAATGTGTTCTTCTTTCTCTGTGAAGTCTTCGTGGCGATGTACAGCCAGATTCCGGAACATATGGACCACCTGACCTACCTGTTCGCCGGGCTCCACGGCCACGACACCCTGGTACCGTTCATGTGGGCCGCACAGCTGCTGATGGTGACGGCGATTCTGCTTTTGATCAACCCCAACGCCCGTAAGAATGAACCGGTCCTGGCGGTGGCCTGCGTGATGGTCTTCATCGGCACCTGGCTGGATAAGGGGCTCGGAATGATCTCCGGCGGGTTTGTTCCGGATCCGCTTCACCACGTAATCGAGTATACGCCTACAATCCCCGAGCTGATCATTACCGCCGGTGTCTGGGCGGTCGGGTTCCTGGTGCTGACGGCGCTGTTCAAAATCGCCATCGGGGTGAAGGAAGAGGTCATGGGGGAGATGGGGTAGAAAAACGCACGTTAATTCAGAAGTATATTCGCGTTTCCTTTTATCCCGCTTCATAGGAAACCGCGAGGCAATAATCGAAAGGGTTCATTCGCGAGAATGAGCCCTTTTTTAATGGCACAGGAGAACTGTTTTATGGCTGTACGGGTAAATCATCGGGAACCGCTTCATCGAGGACGGGTGTTCAACATGGATCGGGAAAATGTCAGCCTGGAAAACGGGGTCACCCTCGACATGGATATTATTCGACATCCCGGCGCCGCGGCCATTGTGCCGCTGATCGATTCGGGCCGTTCCGTGATTCTGATTCGGCAGTATCGCCATGCGGTGGGCGGGTATATCTGGGAGATTCCGGCCGGAACCCTGGAAGCCGATGAATCGCCTCTGGTCTGCGCCCAACGGGAGTTGATCGAGGAGACCGGGTATGCCGCCGATCGGTGGGAAAAACTGGGGGAGGTGGTTCCGGCGCCGGGCTATGCGGATGAACGGATACACCTCTTTTCAGCCGACGGACTGCGCCGGGCCGAACAGCATCTGGATGCCGATGAGATTCTGGATGTCCATGAAATCAAGCTGGAACGTGCCCTGAAGATGGTGGATGGCGGGGAGATTCAGGACGCCAAAACCTTGACCGGTCTATTTTTGCTGACCCGACGTCGACAGGATGGGGTCGGGTGAATCGATGTCGGACGGCTTCGACAGGCCCTCATTCGAAGCTTCGTCTTCCTGACCTTTCAGAGTGGAGAACCAGGCGCGAATGACCGCATGGAAGAGGGTGCCTAACGGAATGGCAAAGAAAAGCCCCCAGATTCCCCAGAGCCCGCCGAAAATAAGTACGGCCACGATGATGGCCACCGGATGGAGGTTGACCACCCCCGCCAGCAGCAGAGGAACCAGTAGATTTCCGTCCAATGCCTGAATGACGGTCAGCGCAAGCATGGTGTACGCCAATTGGGAGCCCCACCCCCATTCGAAAAAGGCGATCAGGCCGACCGGCAGGAACATGACCGTGGCGCCGATATAGGGTACCAGAACCGATAAACCGACAAAGAAGGAGAGCAACAGGGCGAAGGGAAGATTGAGAAACTTGAAAGCGATGAAGCTTACCCACCAGATAATCAGGATTTCCCATATTTTTCCCCTGACATAGTTGCTGATCTGATCATTGACTTCGGTCCAGACCTGGGCCGCCAACCGGCGTTCCTCCGGAAGGAAACGGGTGAACCAGTTCAGGATGATCCGCTTGTCTTTCAGAAAAAAAAAGATCATCAGCGGAACCAGGATCAGGTATACCAGAAAGGTGATCGCTCCTCGAACCGAGGCAAGGGAAATCGTGAAAAGATACTGTCCCCAGCGGGTGACTTCGGCGGTCAGATAGTCGATGACCAGCTGGATCTGTTCTCGGGAGATAAAGTCTGGATATTTTTCAGGAAGTTGCATCAATTCCTTACGCCCGCCCGCGATCATAAACGGAAGATCCTGAACGAGTTGGCCGATCTGCCGGGAAAGCAGCGGCAAAAGCCAGATAATCAAGATCAGCATGCAGGCCAGGAAAAAGAGATAGACCACCAGCACGGCCGCCAGACGTGGAAAACGATACCGCTGAAGCGCTCCTACGCCCCCCTCGAGCAGATACGCAAGGATGATGGCGATAAAAACCGGGGTCAGCATTTGCCCCAGAAAAAAGATCAGCAGGGAGCCGCCGATCAGGAGAAAGGCCAGGATGATGACCTGGGGATCGGAAAAATATTTTTGAGCCCATCCGCGCAGTAAATTAATCATAGCATCCGTCCATAGAATTTGGATGAATCAGGCTATTCGCCTTTCCTGGGGAATACCATATGTCGAAGCCAGTGGGAAAGGGTGTTTTTTCCAAGGACTTCCCGGTCCCACTGGTCGAACTCCCGGGAGAGACGCCGGGGTGACGAGAGCCACTGGGACCGGGTGATTATAGGGGCGTCGGGATCGAGTCGCTTGATGATGACGGCCGGATTGCCCGCCGCAATGACGTCAGGGGGGACATCCCGGGTCACCACGGCGCCCGCCCCGACGATGCTGTTCCGGCCTATGGTCACCCCCTTGCAGACAGTGGCCCGATCCCCGATCCAGACATTGTCTTCAAGGACCACCGGAGCCGATACGCCCTGGGAAATACGATCATAGATGCCGTGCCAGTCCGAATCGGTGATATAGGCCCCGCAGGCAAGCATGCAGTCGTCCCCGATGAAGATGCCCCGGGCGGCGCTTACCCGGACTCCGGGGCAGATCAGGCAGCAGTCGCCGATTTGAATTCGGCCTTCCTCTCCGATTCGCGACCAAACCGACAGGCGGACCTTCAGATCCGAAGCGGCAATGACATGAGGGTGGTTTCCGATACGGATGCCGGGTCCGAAAATTTCTATATGCCAGGGTTTGATAAACACCCCGCTTTTACCGAGGTGATCCAGTTGGGGGCGCAAAAAACGGTCGGCATACCATTTTTCGAATTTGCGATACGCCCGTTTGAGATGGTACGGCCGGTGGTCTTTCCTCAAAAATTACACCTCTGTCGCAGATCGTTCCAGAATTGATGGTTGAAAAGCCGATCCCCGGGGGTGAGATGGTAGAGACCGTCGGCGGCCAGAAGAAGAACCCCGTGGGTCCAGGTGAGTTTGTCTTCGGGCCAGATGGTCATGTCCGGACAGGTGAAACCGCACCAGTAAGCTCCGTCTTCATATTTCTTGTCGCAGATCCAACTGAAGATGATCTCCGCCAGGGTGCGGTTTCCCATGGCCGAGAGGGTCAGGCAGAATTCGCAGGTCTCTGCGATGGTGATCCAGGGCCGATCGGAGACGCACCGCACCCCCTGCTCCTCCACCACGAATTTTTTCCAGTATTGATTGATCCGTTCCTGGGCCCGCATGCCGGTGACGGCTCCCGACAGAACCGGATAGAACCAATCCATTGAATACCGGGATTTGGTCATATTGAACAGATGGGGGCGGGTCTGAATGGCCTGTTCCAGGCGTCGAAGGGCCTGTTTCCATGACAGCCGGTCGTGCTCCAGGATATCGGCGATGGCCAGGGCGCATTTGAGGCTCATGAAAATGGAACTGCACCCGGTCAACAGGGCCATCGGATCGATTTTTCCTTCCGGGCTGACGGCCCAGTAAATTTCCCCGCCGTCTCCTTGAAGACCCACCGCGAAATCGATGGCCTTGCGGACGGTGGGCCACATCGATCTCAGAAATTCCGCGTTCCGGTGGATCAGGAAATGGTGAAAGACCCCCACCGCCACATAAGCGGCCATGTTGGATTCCCGGGTGCGGTTATCCGGTTTTCCGTGCCGGTAGGTGGAATACCAGCTTCCATCTTCCAGTTGGGTCTGCTCAAGCCAGCGGTAGGCCCGTTCCGCCGCATTCGAATACCCGCCGATACTGAGCCCCATGGCCGCCTCCACATGGTCCCAGGGGTCGGCTTTTTCACCGGCGCACCAGGGAATGTCGCCGTCGGTTCCCTGGACCTCCGCGATCAATTCCGCAACCGTTCCGATATCAATGGCGGCGTGAGATCTGCTGGTGGACAGATGTGGTTTCATCGAAGTGTTTACCTTTCCTGCGTCCGTAAAAAACAGATTTCATACTGATAAATCTTGGCAGATGCAAGAAAAATGTAAGGAGGGTATTTGAAAAAAGGGCGGGTCGGCGGAAAGGACGGGGCGACCCTCTCTTTCCGCCGAAATAATTCGATTTAAGTCTCTACCGAATACAAAGGATTGTACTCGGCATTCACCGCTTTTTCCATGAGGTGGTTGAATACGGCATCGCCTTTGAAAGGGGCATCCGCCTGGCCCGCGGCCACCTGGTGAAGCCATTCGATCTTTTTCTTTTCGGATCTGCGAATGGGTTCGTCCACCATTCGCAATACATTGGCATCGGGGTTGTAAAGGATGACGGGGCCGAAAATTTTGTCACCGTCCGCGGCGGTCATGAGCCCCCCCCAGATTTCATAACCGGGAATTCGGAAATCCTTCGGAGGCCTTACCAGACCCAGAAGTTCGGCGAAAAGAAGGAGGGCCTCTTTCACTCCATCGCTGTCGCCGCCGTCCAGGGAGATGATCCCGTCGCTTCGAACGGCGTCCAGATCCGATTGGTCGTAAGAAAGATCCAGCATCTCGATGTCTTCTCGGTGG
>JAABSQ010000295.1 GCA_011390315.1 Desulfobacteraceae bacterium | reverse complement strand
AGGGTATCCTCTTTTCGGCTGATGACCACGTCGGTATCGGAAAGAATCTTTTTTACATTTCGAAAACTGATCATTTCTTTGACGACCGGGCTTTTTCGAATGACCACATCTTCCACCGAGCTGTGATAGATCTTGAGGTCGTTGTCCAGAACCAGGATTTTCTTTTTTTCTTCGTTTCCGTTTTCTCGAATAAAGAGATCCAGATCCCGTTCTTTTCGGTAGTGATAGGGACCCATCTCCAGCAGTTTTCGCATGGCATCCTTGTCTACCTTCCGCTCGCTGCCCGGATATCCGACGGTGTTTTTGACGCGCCGAGCCAACCGGTCGATTTCGATTTTTTTGAGCAGGTTTTCTTTGAATGACATTGCTTCAGCCTCCGTTGTTTTAGAAAATTAAAGGGGGGAAAGCCTTTGTTTAAAGGCTTTTTTTAATGCGTCCTCGTGAAAAATGAATTATACTGATAAAAATCGGAATGAAAGGACCGCTTGTCAAGAATTTTCTTTTTATGAAGCGGAGAGGACAATGACTGATCACGACCAGACCCATGAATTTCCCATCGGGGCTATTGAGAAAATTACAGAAAACAGGGGATCGCCCCAAGCATCGGATCTCCAGTGCCGAACCCTGATCGATGCCATGCCGGATATTATAATAAAAATCGATGGGAATGGGAAAATCAACTTCGTCAATCAGGGCGCCTTGGATATTACCGGATATATCCAAGATGAAATGTTGAGTATGAGTCTTGCAGATATTCTACCCCCCGACGAACTGGAGAGATTCCAAAAGAAAATATCCGAACGATTCGCGAACCGGGTTCGAAGAGAATTTTATCTTCCCGAATCCAAGCTGATCAACCGGGAACTGGGCTTAACACCGATCGAAATCAACGCGAAAGTAATAGAAGCGGATAAAGCCCATCCGGAGATTTTGTTTATCGCCCGGGACTTGACCCTTCGTAAATCTTTGGAAAGAGAGCGAATACGTCGACAGAAATATGACCTGCTTTCCATACTCTCCCAGGGTTGCTTTCAGGAGATCGATGCCACCCTCACTGAAATAGCAGAAGAGATCCAATTTGTTTCCGATAATTTAGATCCGACCGGAACCGCTCACCGGCGCCTGTCCGGAGCAATCCGGACTTGTGAAACAGGAAGAAGCCTGGTCGAAGAAATGTTGAGCCTCGGGGAACCGGATATGGCCCGGGTATGCTCCCTCTCGTTGGTGGAAATGATAAATGCATCCGCCGCACGGGTTTCTTTTCAAGGGCGAATTGAGACCCTACCGAAGCAAAACCAGGCAGCACTGTGGCCGCTCATTTGCGATGAGGTGAAGTTGATTTCCGCCCTCGAGAACTTGATGCGGAATGCTGCTGAAGCCGTGAATCCAGAGAATAAATCGGGAGAGAAGATCGAAGTTCATGCCGAAAATGTAAACCTGGAAGACGGGGTGGAACAAACCGGTCTCTTCATTCCGGCTGGAGAATACGTTCGAATATCGGTTCTGGATCACGGCCACGGCATTCCGGATGAATACCTCGATCGCATTTTCGATCCCTTTTTTTCCACCCGGGACAAGGGCGACTCTCGAACTCGGGGGCTCGGCCTGACGCAGGTGTATGCCATTATCAAGGGCCACGGCGGGTATATCGATGTGCAGTCGAAACCGGATATTCGCACCGTTTTTGCCGTTTATCTTCCCGCCTTTCGAAAACAGATCGTGGAACAGCCGGAGACCTCCGCTTCGGCAGGGGCAGGCCGGATTCTGTTGATGGATGACGAGGAGATCGTTCGAAAAGTGGCCGAGCAAATGCTGCGGGGGCTCGGGTATCAAGTCGTTTTCGCCGAGGAGGGACGCGAGGCGGTGGGTCTGTACCGGGATTCTTTCGAAGCCGGGCATTCCTTCGATCTGGTGATACTGGATCTTAATGTTAAAGAGGGAATGGGGGGGCGGGCCGCAATGGGGGAATTGCTGAAAATCGACCCGAAGGTCCGGGGAATCATTTCCAGCGGATATTCAAGCGACCCCGAGATGATGGATTACGGCCGATACGGTTTCAAGGGGGTGGTGGGCAAACCGTTTCATCTAGCCGATTTGAAAAGAGTATTGAAGGAAGTATTGACTGCGTATCCTTGACGCCTTTCCCCATGCTTTTAGACGGGAACCCGCTTGATATCCCGATTCGTCCTTCAGGACACTCTCTCTTTATTTCCGGGCATTCCCAAAATCCTTAATTTCCTGCATATAACTTGCATGTACTCAAGCCGGTAAGTGAACCGAAGTACCGCTTTTTTTGGCGAGGAAGCGTAAATCGTGTGTTCAGGGGGGGGTATAAAGGAGGCGAAAGGCTGTGGAAGGGCGTTTATACCAAAAAGGTATTCAATTTTTTAAGGACCGCGGTAAAAAATTGTTGATCAGTCTGGCCGTGGTTCTGATCGGCTTTCTGGCGTACACCTCGACACTGGAAAACCTGCTTCAATACACCCCCATCCATGATCTCGACCGGAAGGGAGACCGCTATTATGAGGCATCCATCGGTCGGGCTTTTTACACCTTCGCGATGGTTCGGGGGCTGAACGGGGTTATATCGGTGATCCAGGGGACGGCGGTGGCGGTATCCCCCGCGGGCGTCGGGTTGAACCTGGCGGTGGGGGAGATTCTCGACCCGGTCAATGATCTGGTGGAGCGGTTTTCCTGGGTGATGTTGATCAGCACCTCATCCTTGGGGATTCAGAAGATTTTGATGGAAATGGGCGCCTGGTTCGGTTTTACGGTGCTGCTTTCTCTGTCGATGCTGCTGATCCTTCTGGGAATCTGGACCCCCCGGGGGATTCCGATCCATTTTTCCTCCTTCGGGTATAAAATGCTTCTGATCGCAATCATCATCCGCTTTGGCATCCCCGCCGTGGCTTTGGTCAGTGAAAACCTCTACGATCTGTTTCTGGCGGAGCGATATGCCCGATCCATCACTTCCCTCGAGAAGGTGGACAAGGAGATCAAGGATACCGGTCTTTTCGAAACCGAGAATGAAGATCCCGGTTACCTGGAACGACTGAAAGATATCTATCGGAGCGCCGGTGAAAAGGAGGGCATCAAGGAAAAGATCCTTCTTCTCAAGGATAAAATATCGGATTATGCCGAATACACCGTCGATTTGATCATTGTTTTCGTCATTCAAACGGTGGTGATTCCGCTGGTGGTGCTGTGGGGGTTGATTCGACTGGTTCGGTATATCTTCGGATCTCCCCGTCTTTTTACCGGCAGAGGCGGAATCTGAAAAAAAATGCATAAACAGACTTGAAAACTCGGTACTTTTTATATACAATCCGGTAATATTGCCGGAAAATAAGCTGATCTTAAGATGCCATGATCATGAGGAAACCGAGATGACAGGAGAGTTGCAAGGGCCGTTATCAGACCGAACGCCGTCCGGGGCCCCCCGGGTCCGAAAATTGATTTACCTGATTCTGCTCGCCGGTTTTCTGATGATCATTCCTTCGGCCCTCTATCTGCCGCTTCCTCCCAAGCCGATATCCATCGATCCCTTTCCGGTTCCGCCGGTGGAGGAATCGACTCCGGAAACCCTGTTCCCAAGTACGGAAAGCCTCAAACCGCAGATCGAATTCTGGGGAAAAATATTCACCGACTACACTCGAAGCCAGGTGGTGATTCACGACAGCTGGTATGTGGATGTGATCTACGAGGTGGTGGATATGAAAACATCAGGGGCCAAACCGTGGGAAATGGTGAAGAAAACCCGCAAAAAATACGAGGGGCTTCTGGAAGAAATGGGTGAGCACTGGGATTCGCCCGAAGCCCTCCAGGGCGAAAGCCGCCGAATCTATTCTCTGTTTAAAGATATTTCAGAAATTCCGCGGTTTTCCTTTAAAGACGCACACCGGCGGGTGCGGCTTCAATTGGGGCAGGCGGACAGCTTTCGGCAGGGGATCATCTGGTCCGGCCGGTACCTGGACACCATGCGCACCATTCTTGCCGAACACTCGGTACCCAAAGAACTGGCCTATCTTCCGCTCATCGAATCTGCCTACAATCCCTTTGCCCGGTCCCATGTCGGCGCCACCGGCATGTGGCAGCTCATGCGGCAGACCGGAAAGCAGTACCGGCTTCGCATGGACAAAGAGATCGATGAACGCCGGGACCCGGTCATTTCCACCCGGGCCGCGGCCCGGCATCTGGCCCGGAATTACGAGGTTCTCGGCTCATGGCCTCTGGCCATTACCGCCTACAACTACGGGCTTCAGGGCATGGTCAACGCGGTTCGGGATGTCGGGTCCGACCAAATCGACCGGATCATTCAGGAATTCGACGGAAGACGCTTTGAATTCGCCTCGCGCAATTTTTATCCCGAATTTCTCGCGGCCCTGGAGGTGTGCCGAAACTACGCCGCCTATTATGAGGATGCCGAGCCCGAACCCGCCCTGGTCGCCATTCAGTTCGAAACCCCCGATCACGTGGCGGTTTCAACGATAGAGAAACATTTCGGTTTGACCCGGACGGAGATTCGGGCGCTGAATCCGGCCCTGCTGCCTTCCGTCTATCAGGAGGGCAGCTTCATTCCGAAAGGATACCTGTTGAACCTGCCGGGCGATGATCCGGAACCGTTCAAGACGGCTTATGCCGCCATTCCTCAGGACCTGAAATACCAGGCCGTTCGGCAGGCCAAGACCTACCGGGTGAGGCGGGGCCAGACCCTGTCCGAGATCGCCCGACTCCACCGGGTGTCGCTGCGGTCTCTGGCCCGATACAACGGCATTCGAAACACCCAGCATATTCGGGCCGGTCAGCGGCTCAAAATCCCGGGCCAATATGTCTCAGCAGTCCCCAAAAGTTTGAAATTCGAGAGCCCCTCACCTGAAAAAGGGCAGCATCGGGTGAGACGGGGAGAAACTCTGTCCGGGATCGCTCAAAAATACGGTATTTCGGCAAGATCCATCGCTAAACTGAATGCCATCAAAAATTTTCGCAAGATCCGGGCGGGACAGGTGTTGATCATTCCGGAGGGATAACTGCCGGATCCGATTGTTTACCGTTTGAACCCGAAAAAGGTCTGAATTTTGTTGAAGATCTGGGTCGCCAGAGTCTCCTTGTCGAACCCTTCTTCATCGTCGGTCTCCTTGTGGGCCTCGGTGGACATCTTCCGCTGGGTCAGAATATCGCTGAGAACCTTGGAGATTCTCGGTTCCTCTTCCAGCAGCGGCGCGATTTCCGCTTTGGTGATTTCATAGAGGCGGGTTTCCGTCAGAGAGATGATGGAGGCGGTCCGCTTTTCGCCGGTCAGCAGCGCCATTTCCCCGAAGAAATTGCCGGCCCCCATCCGGGCCACCTCGATGGGCCGGGTCCGGGTGTCGAATTTTACTCGAACACTGACCACCCCCTCATCGATAATGAACAGAGAATCGCCCCCTTCCCCCTGCCGGACGATGCTTTCCCCCGGATAGAACCGGTGCAGCTGCATCCGTTCGCTGAGATAGCGCCGGGCATCCGGACCGAAGGGTTTGAAGATATCCAGTTCCTCCAGAAGGGTCAATGCCTTGTCGGGCAGCGCCTTCCGGCGTCGAATTCCTTCCAGGACCATGCGGGTTTCCTGCCGCGGCACGATCGGCTTGATTCCGGATCGTTTCAAATGGGTCCAGACATTGGTCCATACCGTTTCATTGTACAGATATTTCTTCTCATAATTATGGACATAGATGCCGATCAGATAGTTGGCGGCCCAGGACTCGCTCTGCCCGGTAATGCCGGCGGTCAACCCGAGAAACCGGGTGACCGGGGGCGGCTCTTTTTCCACCCCCTCCGAGGAGAGGGTCGCATCCATCAATATTTTTTTGACCCGATCGGGTGTGTGGGACGGGTCAACATGGATGGTGAAATAGAGAAAATAGCCCTCATCTTTGGTGCTGAAGTTTTCGATCACCGACTCTGATGCCTGGCTGTTGGGAATGCACAGAACCGTGCCGTCCCGAGTCTGGATCCGGGTGGTGCGCCAGTTGATGTCGATCACCTTGCCTTCCTTGAATGAGCTGATCTTGACCCAGTCTCCCACTCGAAAGGGCCGTTCCACATTGATGGCGATGCCCGAGAAAATATTGGAGATGTTGATCTGAATGGCCAGGCCGATGATCATGGCGATCACACCGGAGGTGGCCAGGAGGCTGGTGAGCCGCTGATCGAATACAAAGGCGACGATGCCGAAAAAGGCCAGCAGATAGATGATCAGGATGGTGGAATTGCGGATGATCCTGGGCACCGAGCGGCCGGTCTTTTCTTCCAAGGGCAGCCAGATGAAACGGTCCACCCCGATTCCCAGCAGGACGGCCGGGATAATCCACCAGAGCATATTGATGAGGGTGATCAGGGGGGCGAGGTAGTAGGTGCCGGCCAGTTGGTCGATCAGAAAAAACTCGGCGGCCAGCAGCAGCAGCAGGGCGGCCCCGAACTGGAGCACCCAGATCACCTGAAGATGAGGCTGAAAGGTTCGGGTCCTTCCCACCAGAGGCAGAATCAAAACCAGCCCCAGACTCAAGGCCAGCATATAGTCGACCCCGGCTTCCGGGATCAGGTCCCGAAGCATGAACTGGTCCGGGGCGATGCGGACCCACATGTTGAAGCGGGAAAAATCGACGCTGCCGCCGTTGATGTTGAGGTATTCGGGATTTCCCCGTCCGTTTTCCTCCACGGTATCCTGAAAGAAGCCGACCTGGCGCAGTCTCCATCCCGAGGCCGGGCTCAGGGTCTGGGCTTTTTTCATTTTGTCCAGCAGGGCCTGGTCGTCCCCGGCATACCCCATCCCCAGAACATCCTTGACGTAGATCAGATTGTTTCGGTCCATTTCCGGATGCCGAAAACTGATCCCGAGGATATGCTCCCCGAAATCGGCTTGGCCGGGCAGAAAATCGATTCGAAACCGCCCCTGGATATGGTAGAGGCGATATTGAAGCTCATCCGGAGTGGTTCGGGTCCGAATCGGCTCCCCCAACGGAATCGGTTCCACCGCGTTGAGAAAGACCATGTCGTCCAACTCGATCTCCCCCTGGTACCGGAACCAGAGGTGAAAATCGAGATCGCAGGTAAGATCCTTGAAATTGAGATTGCTGATTTCATTGACCTCGATGCCGGTATAGACCACATTGATTCGGTACATGTACTGGCCGTCGAAAAAGAGTACCCGATCCTGTTTGCGGGCCGATTCGAGGTGGGACAGTTCCGCCGGGTTTGAAATCGTCTGAAACTGGGTCAGGGCCGAAACGATATTCCGGTTTTTATAGACCCCGATCAACACCGGCTTTTGGGAATCGCCCCGGCTGTCGAAATAGTTGTATCCGGTCACCCCTTCCACCGCTTCCTCGATGGTGTTCATGCCGGCGAGGAAATTTCGAACCTTCCGCCGGGCTTCGGCGATGTCTTCAGCGGAACCGCCGGCGTCGGCGTACTTCAGGGCGTGGACCACGACCATGGCCGAATCATAGGCAAAGGCCGCATGCCATCCCGGCACTTCGCCGTAGGCCTTGCGGTAGGCATCCTGGAACCGCTGCCCTTTTTCATTGGTGGTGTCGAAGATCAGGGGTGTGGTGACATACATCCCGTTGGTGTAAAAACCGGGGTTTCGCTTCTCTTTCGGAAACACCTCGAACCCCTTTTGAAAGGTTTCCGAGGCAAAGGCGTCGGGCCCCATGACCGGATTCAGAACCAGGGAATCCTTCATCGCCTTCAGAATTTGAATCCCGGGATCGGCATGGGTGGCCAGAAAAACCACCCCGGCGTCCTCCTTGGATTTGAGATCGTAGACGATCCGCTTTAACGCCTCGTCCAGATACCGGTCTTCCGGATCAAACTTCCAGGTATACCGAACCCGGCTTCCCAGCTCTCGGGAGGCATTCTCAAAGACCCGGGCCAGGTAAGCGCCGTATTCTTCGTCTTCGTAGATGATGCTGACGACCGGGGTGCCGAAGACCTTGCGGGCGTAATTGGCCAGAAACCGGCCCTGAAGGTTGTCGTTGAAGGCCGACCGGAAATACCAGGGATTGTCCTGAGTGACCTTGACATTGGTGGAGGCGGGGCTGATGGCGGGAACCCCGTATTCTTTATAGATCTCCCCGGCGCTGATGGAACAGGTGCTGTAATGGTGGCCGATGACCGCCAGAATCTGGTCGTTTTGAACGATTTTAAAGGCTTCTTCCCGGGCTAGCTGAGTGTTGTTCTGATCATCATAGACATCCAGCACGATCGGCCGACCGTCGATGCCTCCGTTTCGATTGACCGCATCGATATAGAGCCGCACCCCCTGCACAAAGGATTTTCCCACGGATTTGCCGGGACCGCTCATGGGGGCCGCCAGGGCGATATGCAGGCCCTCTCCTTCCGCTTCTTTCATAAATTGCTGGCAGCCGATGCCGGCGCAGATGATAATGAGTCCACTCACCCACAGCAGTTTCCGGAAGAATTGTATCCGCATAGCCCCCCTTTTCCGAAGACCTCGGCGTTTGACGGTTTCCAAAGCACGGCCATAAGCACCGTTTCGGCGGCCTGTCTCTCATTCAGATTTGACCGAAACGATGATCAAAGCCCATGACAGTTTCTTATTTTCTGAATAATTTCCGAATAGATTTGCTTTTTTTGTGGACGTAAGTCAATACTATTTTTATAAAGGGAGCGCAGGATTTTAAAAAGAAAACGGAAACGGAAACCATCGGAGGGATATGATTCGGTTGCGGATAAGGACGGTAATGGTGTGGTTTTTTTGGCTGTGGATGCTCGGGGGGCCCGCCGTCGCCTTGGGGCAGGTGGGAACCATCGTCTGGGAGGTCACCCGGGGCGGCCGGATCGATTCATCTCCGGCGATTCTGGGAGAGGGGACCGTCTATATCGGATCGGACGACGATTTTCTCTATGCCTTCGATGCGGACGGCATCGAAAAATGGCGGTTTCAGACCGGGGCGGATATCCTCTCGTCTCCGTCCGTCGGGTCGGACGGCGCCGTCTATGTGGGCTCCAACGACGGAAATCTCTACGCCGTGGAACCCGACGGGGCCGAACGCTGGCGGTTTCAGACCGGGGGGGCGGTGCGCTCATCCCCGGCGGTGGGTCCGGACGGCACATTATATGTCGGTTCCGACGACGGCGTGTTTTACGCGGTGAATTCGGACGGCACGCAAAAATGGCGGTTCGTGACCGGCGGCGCCATCTCTTCCAGCCCCGCGGTGGATCGGGACGGTGTAATCTATTTCGGATCATCGGATGATTTTCTCTATGCACTGGATCTCGATGGCGGGCAGGTGTGGCGGTTCCGGACCGGGGATGATGTGCTTTCGTCTCCGGCCGTCGGCGCCGAAGGGACCGTCTATGTGGGCTCCAACGACAATTTTCTGCATGCCGTCACCCCGGAGGGGGATCTTTTATGGCGATTTGAAACCGGCGGGGATGTAAGATCATCGCCCGCCGCGGCCGACGACGACGTTATCTATGTCGGCTCCGATGATGGTTTTCTGTATGCCCTGAATCAAAATGGGGTTGAAATATGGCGGTTTGCCACTGCGGGGCCGGTGAGGTCCGCCCCGGCCGTCGGCTCCGACGGCAAAATTTATTTCGGTTCCCGGGGGGTGAACCTCTATGCGGTCTATCCGGACGGGGAGGAACGGTGGCGGCTGGCCCTCAACGGCACCTCTTCTTCCCCGGTGATCGCCCGGGACGGCGCCCTGTATATCGGGTCCCACGCCGTCGGGTCTCAGGGAAACCGGATCGGGCGGCTGTTTGCGGTGGAAACCGATGCGGAGGGCCTGGATATTTCTCCCTGGCCGATGTTCCGGCATGATATCCGCCATACCGGACGAAATACCGAAAACCTGGGGCCCACCGCCGAGGCCGGCCCCGATCAAGACGTGGTGGACGGAGAAGGCGTGACCCTGGACGGCGCCGCTTCCACCGACCCCGATTTCGGCATCGCCACCTTTCGATGGCGCCAGATCGAAGGGGCGTCGGTGGATCTGTCGAATGCGGATACGGCCATTGCCGATTTTATCGCACCGGCGGCGGATGAAGACGAGGCGGTCCTGGTATTTGAACTGACGGTCACCGACACCCGAGGGCTTACCGATACCGATACGGTCTCCGTCTCGGTGGAAGAGGACGACAGTTTCTGTTTTATTCGCGCATTGCAATCATGGGAGGTTCTGATTCCGACCGCCGATTTCGGCATATAGTCGTTGACAGGACCGGGTCCTCCCCCTATTTATGGGGACATCATCGGTATGTATTTACGGGCGCATCGGGACGCCCGCAATAGACACATTTGGAGAACGGAATAACATGTCAGACAATTTCTCGGATGAATCGAATCAGAACGAAGAAGAGAGCTTTGCCGACCTTTTTGAATCCTACGGCGACAGCATGGTCGAAGACCTGCGGGTGGGCGACAAGGTCTCCGGCGAAATCATCTCTATCGGAATGGACAACGTCTTTCTCAACACCGGCGCCAAAATCGACGGGGCTGTGGACAAGGCGGAGCTTCTGAATGAAGACGGGGAGCTTCCGTATGAGGTGGGCGATACCCTGGAGCTGTACGTGGTCTCCCTGGATGAGAATGAAATCCGGCTTTCTCATGCCCTGTCCGGTATCGGCGGCCTGAATCAGCTGAGAGAGGCGTTTCAGGCCAAGGTGCCGGTGGAAGGGAACGTGGCCGAGCAGGTCAAGGGCGGGTTCCGGGTGGAGGTGATGCAGCACCGGGCTTTCTGCCCGGTGAGCCAGATCGACACCCGATATGTGGAGCATCCCGAAGACTACGTCGGCCAGACCCATCGGTTCCTGATCACCCGGTTTGAGGAAAACGGCCGCAATATCGTGGTTTCCCGGCGGGAACTGTTGGCCAAGGAGCAGGAAAAGGCCAAGGCGGAATTCCTCGAAACCGCCGAGGCCGGCATGGTGACCGAAGGCCGGGTCACCAGCCTGATGCCCTACGGCGCCTTTGTGGAGCTGTTTCCGGGTGTGGAAGGGCTGGTCCATGTGTCCGAACTGAGCTGGTCCCGGGTGGATAAGCCCGAGGAAGTGGTGCGGGTGGACGATCATGTGCAGGTCAAGGTGCTCTCCATTGAAGCGGGGAAAAAACCGGGGGAGGTCAAGGTTTCCCTTTCCATGAAACAGCTCTCGGGCGACCCCTGGGATACCAAGGCCGAGGCATTCAAGGCCGGCGAAAAGATCCAGGGCAGGGTGACCCGGCTGATGGATTTCGGGGCCTTCGTGGAAATCGCTCCGGGGATCGAGGGGCTGGTGCATATCAGCGAAATGAGCTACACCCGCCGTGTCCTCAAGCCGGATGAGGAGGTGAAGGAAGGCGAAACGGTGGATGTCACGATTAAGGATGTCGACCTGGAAAACCGTCGAATTTCCCTCAGCATTCGGGATGCGGCGGGGGACCCCTGGATCGGAATCAAAGACAAATACCCGGTGGGGACCCGAATGGAAGGGACCCTGGAGAAAAAAGAGCGGTTCGGGTATTTCATCACCCTCGAACCGGGAATCACCGGTCTCATGCCCCGGTCCCGGATCAGTAAATCGGCCGCCGCCACAGCCCTGGACAAGCTCAAGGTCGGAGACCCGATCTCGATTCTGGTGGAGGAGATCCATCCCTCGGATCGAAAGATCACCCTGGCGCCCGGCGATGCCGGAGAGGAAGGCGACTGGCGGGACTACGCCAAGGGCAAGGAAAAATCCCTCGGCTCACTGGGTGAAAAGCTTCAGCAGGCCATGAAGGACGCCGGAAAATAACATCGGGCTTTGATCACCGTATAGGCCGCCCCGGGATCGGTCACGCCCGTTTATGGCGGGAATAGACATCCGAATTCAGATGCGAGCGTTCCCCTTTTTTAAGGGAATGGTACCCGGCCGCCGCTATCATCGCGGCATTGTCGCCGCACAAGTCGATGGGCGGGATATGGACCGAGAGTCCCTTCGCGCCGGCTTCCTCTATGACCCGGTCCCGAAGCCGTCGGTTGGCCGCGACCCCGCCTACCACGGCGATATGGCCGCAGCCCCGATCCTCGGCCGCACGGATCAGCTTGAAGACCAGCACATCCACCACCGCTTCCTGGAATCCGGACACGATGTGGGGAATTTCGTCGGCATAGGTGGCGGCATGGGTCTGGATGTATCGGTTGACCGCCGTTTTGATGCCGCTGAAGCTGAAATCGAATTCGGTCTTGTCCAGAAAAGGCCGCGGGAAGCGGATTCGGGTCGGATCTCCCGACTCGGATAATTTCCCGATGACCGGTCCGCCGGGATAGCCGAGGCCGAGCATTTTCGAGACCTTGTCGAAGGCTTCCCCGGCTGCGTCGTCCCGGGTGCCGCCCATGAATTCGAATTCGGTGTGGCTCTTGACGAAATAGATGCTGGTATGGCCCCCGGAGACCAGCAGCGCCGCGAAGGGGAAGGCGGGCGGTGTCGGCTCCAGAAAGACCGAATTGAGATGGGCTTCCAGGTGGTTCACGCCGCACCAGGGAAGATCGAGGGTATAGGCATAGCCCTTGGCAAAGGAAAATCCCACCAGAAGCGCCCCCACCAGGCCCGGCCCCTGGGTCGCGGCAAGGGCGTCCAGGTCCTTTGCGGTAATGCCGGCGTTGTCCAGGGCCTCTTCCACCACCGGCACGATCGCCTCCAGGTGTTTTCGAGAGGCCAGTTCCGGCACCACCCCGCCGTACCGGCGGTGAATGTCGATCTGGGAGGCCACCACCGAAGAGAGAATGTCGCGGCCGTCCCGAACCACGGCGGCGGCGGTTTCATCGCAGGAGGTTTCGATTCCCAGAACGATCATGTCGGCTCCCGGTCTCTCATGGCCTGAATTCGAAATTTCGATCGAACAGGTCCGGCGCATCAAAATGGGCCCGGCCGACGAACTTGATGGCATGATGCCCCCGCTGGCGCATGGCCCCAACCTCCGGCACCCCCATGGGAAAAAAGATGATCGGCTCGATGCGTTCGCTCCCCTTGGCGATGCCTCGGGAGTCGAAAATGGACTCCGTCCGGCCGCCGGGACGGGGAAGGCTCTCCAGGGTTTCATAAGGCGCCAGCCGGTAGGGGACGGCATCAACAGGCGCATGCGCGGCGCTCAGATTTTCCACCTGGTGCCATCCGGACATGATGCGGACGTTCAGCCGCTTTTTCGGAAAAGGGTCGGGCAGCCGGGCCGGCACAAAGGGGTCGGCCCCGCCGGAAACGGTTATGACCCGCTCGACCCGCTCCCTGTCGGGCACAAAGAAATGGTAGCAGCCGCAGTTGTTCATAAAATCGACCATAAAGGGTCGTCCACCCGGGTCCAGGCTGACCCGCATGGTCAACCCGTCCAGATGGCCGTGTTCGTACCAGGGGGCATGGGGGCCCCGCCGGCCCGAGTACCAGATCACATATACGATCCGGAGGGCTGGTGCTCCCCGGAAAAAACCTTGTTCAAAATAATAGTAGACGGCGGGCTGATTCGAATCGACTTCGACCCGATTCCCATCCCAGAACAGCCCGCCGATGCGGTCATAGTCGGCGGCGACGTCCTGGACGAAAACCGGTGCAAAGGCGGCGATCATCCCTTCCTTTTGGGTTCGGGAAAGAATGGGCAGCCCCAATGCGTCCCGCCGGGCCCGGGTAAAATATGCCTCAACTTCCGTTGTCGTGACCAGCGGGTCGGTCAACTCGGGGGCAAAATGAACCCGCTTTCCTCGAACCGGCAGGTCCTCGGGGGCGGTTTGATGAAACCGAGTGAATTTTCTCTGAACATTCCAGGTGGCCAGCGCCACCGGTATCACGGTAAGCGGATAAGCGCCGGCAAACTGGAGCCAGGCTTCATATTCCGAGGGGACCTCTGCAGCGGCTTTTACCCGCTCAAAAAATCCCTCGGTTTGGCGCTCTTTTTCCAGAAGTCCATCGCCGTAATCGGCGGCCATGGCATACAGTCCCTCCCGAGAGAGTTCCGAAACCGGTTCTATTTCCTCCGGCGATAACCGCAAATCCGGATCGGGAAGGTTGCTGATCTCCTTTTGACGGGCCGCCAGATCCAGCGCCCGCATTCGGCCGATCCAGGCCGCATGCTCATCGGGCGTGTCCACCCGGTCTTTCATCGCCTCCAGAAACCGGTTGGTACGAAGATAGGGAAAGCCGGGGACCCCCACCGTCGACGCGTCCCGCACGCCGGCGGCATCCACCGCCGCATCCAGCCGGTGGAAAAAATCGGCGGCCTCGGATGGGGCGCCATCCCCGGCGGGTCCTTCCTGAAAGCCGGTTCCGGCGCAGGAGAGAATCAGACTCACGATTCCGATCAGAAGAAGAAATCTTTCCCGCTGTTGCAAATGGTTCATGCCGGTGCCTCCTCAGGCAAAATGCAGATGGCCGATGTGGAATAAAGAGCGGTCAGTTGTCGAAAGAACAAGACCGCGGATTTTTCCATCAGTTTCGAGTGCGAGTCGATCCAACGGTCCAAGCGGCCCATCATGAAATCCACCATAAAGACCTGAAGTTCCCGGTTGGATATCAGGCTTCGGTATTTTTCAGGACCGTCGGGGCGCGGGACCAATTCGGCCGTCCACCGGTCGGGAAGTTCTTCCCACACCAGCGCCTTCAGAAGCGGCACGGCATACCCGTCCATGGTGAATTCCGGATCGAGTTCCCGAAGCACTCCGTCCAGGGTGAAGAAGGCTTTTCGGAACAGCAGCAGGTTCCGGGGAAAGCGAATACCTTCCAATGCCGCCCGATCGATCAGATAAAACGCCCGTTCAATGGAGCGGCTTCGAGCGTAGTCGGGATGGTTTCGAATACGGCGGATAATGTCCAGGCGGCGCCCCGAGGGATCCGGTCGATCGTCCGGTTCTTCGGGGGACAGAGAATCGACGGCCTCAAGCATTCCCTCTTCGTCATCGGCCAGAATGCGCATCATCAGGCGAACCAGACCGGCCCGATGGGATCGGGGCAGGGCGCCCGACAGGCTCCAGTCCAGCAGTACCGGTTTGGGCGGCAGCCCGTCTTGGGCGGCGGCAAACAAATTGCCCGCATGGGGATCCCCGTGAAACGGGGTCTCATCTTCCAGAGAAAAAATCGGCTCCCAGATCATCGTGCGAAAAAGGGTTCGGGCCAAATGCCGACGCGCTTCTGTTCCGGTCGAGGGGGCGGTGATTTTGCCTCCCGTCATCATTGTCATGGCCGTCAGCTGATCGGTGGAAAAGGGAAGCACCTCGGGAATGGAGACGGCATCGCCCGGAGCATAGAATCGGCCGGCCCGTTTCAGGTGGGCCTGTTCTCCCGACAGGTCGATCTCTTCGGTGAGGGCCGATCGAATGTCCCCGAAGGTTTCCACAAAGGTGAATTTTTGAAGCGGATAGCGATGCCGCCTTCGATGGAAATGCCGGGCCAGATCATCGAGAAGGGTAAACTCTTCCTGAAGTTTTTCCCGCACCCCCGGTTTAAGCACCTTGAATGCGCCCCGGCGGGACCGGCCGGTGTCCGGCGCGGTCCAGGTAAATCCCACCACCGCTCCGACGCTGGCTTCTGAAAGGATTTCAGGGTCGACTTGAATCTTCAGGGGAGTCGAATAGTTCCGGACCTCCTTGAGAATCATTTCCCGAACGGTCGTGATATCTGCGCCGTAGCACCCGTTTTCCAGGCCGATCAGCCATTTCCGAAGGATCGGATCGATGTTCCGATTTCGCGCGAGGGTCTGGCCCAGCTTGTGAAGGGTGGGCGCCGATTGCGCCATCCGGAATACCCGTTGGGCGGGGGAGGCGTCCGGTTCCAGCAGAAGCTGATCGGCCGCAATCCCCAGAAATCGGTTCATAGACAGGCCCGAGAGAAAGAACCGGAATCCGTCTTGAACGATGTCGCGGTAATCTGCATAAACGGCGGGGATCAGATCTTGAATATTTAATTTGCGAAGCATTTCCCGAACAACCGATTGCCGGAATGCATTCGGCCCCATATCCTCCGCGATCCGGGTGAGTTTTTCGATGATCCTGCCCCGATCCCGGTTCATGCGCTCGCCCGATTCGACGAGCATGGCCCGGGCGCGTTCAAAGGTGATCCTGTCGGAAGTATAATTCATGATGGCGATATGGATGAAAAAATTAAGAAGGGTCAGTTTGCAAAGGGCCCGGTATCCACATCTTCCAGACGAATGGAGAAGCGCTGGAGCGTCAGGCCGTTTTCTTTGCAGTATTGGCGGGCCCCTTCAAAGTTGTTGGGGACATGGCCGTTGAAAGAGATCAAAAGGCCGGTAAACCGGTGTCGGTTCCGCAACCGGTCGATGTCTTCAAAGGTGCCCAGAATCGGATACCCCAGGAGTTTTTTGCCGGTTTTCAGTACGTCGTCGTCGATGAATCCCACCGGCCGAATGTGGCGGCGCTTGTTGTTGAGAATCTCCCGCATCAGGATTTCTCCGCCCCGGCCCGCGCCATAGATGAGCACCGTTTCACCGGAAAGGGTTTTGCGTTTGACCGCATCCAGAGAGATGCGGAAAGAGCCCCGGGTGCCCAGGAGGAGACCGGTGGTCAGAAGAAAATCGATAACGAAAATGCCCTTGGGAAAATCCTCGAACCGGTAGATATAGGTGACCGCAAAGGCGCACAGCAGGGTGGCGGCGCCGGACGCCTTGAGATAGGTATAGACGTCGTTGGAACTCATATACCGCCAGATGCCCCGGTAAATGCCCATCACGAAAAAGGCGATGAATTTGCATGCGATGACGGCGGGCAGGGAATGGAGAAAAAACCGGAAGTGTTCGCCGAATCCCTGTGCGCTGAACCGAAGCCGGTAGGAGAGATAATAGGAAAAGGCGATCAGGCAGAAATCGAGCAATACCAGGGCGATCTGTCGTTTATAAGTCAGTTCCATAAGAATCGGGGTGTAGGAATGGTTTCGAAGGAGGCAGAACTCCCGGTCGGGGTAGACCCGGATCTGGGCCATGTAGACGCCGATCAGGAGTACGGATATGGCCAGGGGGATGATAACGGCGGGCGAGGTCAGGCTGTCGGTGGTGCTGACAAACAGGGACGCGATGCCGGAAATCGCCCCCACGCCGTATAAAAAGAGGACCGCGTCCCGTTCGCTGAACCCGATCAGGACCAGCCGGTGGGAGGTATGGTCCTTTCCGCCGGTGGAGGCCTTGCGTCCGGAAAGCAGGCGAATCAGGGTCACCAGGGTGGTGTCCAGTATCGGCACCAGCAGGATCATGACCGGCACCGCCATGGAGGCCAGGGCCGGCGTGGTTTCGGCGCTGGCGTAATGGATCCCGAGCATGGACAGCACGAACCCGATGGTGAGGCTGCCGCAGTCTCCCATGAAGATGGCGGCGGGATTGAAATTGTACATCAGAAATCCGGCCAGGGCCCCGGCCAGCAGCACCGACACCGCGCTTCCGGAACCGGCCAGCCCCGACAGGAGAAGGGCGAAATAGACCGCGCCGACCAGGGTCACCCCGGTGCAGAGGCCGTCCATGTTGTCGATCAGGTTGACGGCATTGGTGACCCCGATGATCCAGATCAGGGTGATGATGGTATCCACCGTGAGCGAGGTGAACCAGTGGAGCCGAAACCCGAGAAAGGTCACCACGGAGGCCACCAGGATCTGCCCCACCAGTTTGGTGTGGGGTTTGATTCGAATAAAATCATCCAGCAACCCCAGAATAAACATGAGGGAAGCCCCGATCCAGACGGCGGGGGCCAAATCCGGCGGCGGGCGGAACCCCGGAGACCGGGCCAGATGGGGCAGCAGCGTGGAAAAATCCGAAATCGCAAACAGGGGGATCGCCAGGCTGAAGAAGATGGCGATGCCCCCCATCATGGCGGTGGGCTCTTTATGCCAGCGTTCGGTGACCGGCTGGGCCATCCATCCCTTTTTTCGGGCCAGACGCCGCACCCCGGGGGTCAGCAGGAGCG
>JAABSQ010000294.1 GCA_011390315.1 Desulfobacteraceae bacterium | reverse complement strand
GGATGGTCTCCATGCCGGTCTCAAGGATGGTACACTGGTACACTTCTACTGGAGCCCTCCCAGGCATCCAGATCTGGCAACATTCGTGGAAGGGCTCAGATCAATCTATGCCTCTACCCCTGGCATCCTTGAAGTACATGATGTGCCCTAACAAAACGGTCGAGCCGGACCGTGTTTTCTCCGCTGCGCTCCGAAAACCCGGCAGCTCACCTCATCGTTAGGCTCATTGCCGCCAGTCATGGCAAAACATGCAAATAGCTGAAACGATTTCCTCTTTGCTGGTGAAGTTTGACCGAAATTTACGACAGAGGGAACACAGTTGTTGTGGGTAAATATCTGCACAATGCACACCTCGATTTGTGAAACCATAATCGTTGAATACAGGAATGATTTTCTTGACAGAATGTAGGGCATTACTCGATACTTTCCTCCGTAAACGTCAGTAAGGCGTCATGTCATGAACGGTACTGTCTGGTGTCTGACGAGGCATTGGAAAGAGAGTGGAGAAGGGAACAATGAAATATGCATCGGTCATTCAGGATGAACTATGGGATCAAGCGCATTGGGTTGCCACAGCATTCGCGTTTCCTCCAATTGAAGGCGGAATTCCGGTAATGGCATTGGCCTTTCAGCATGAGCAGCCTGCTGTGAACATCTTCCAACAGTGGCACGCAGAGTTCGGGACCGAAGATACGGATGAACGGGTGCGTGTTGCCATTATTGAAGGCGAGATTCTTGGTCAACCCGAAGGGTATACGATCCATGTGACCACGAACCCCGCGTATCTTGTGACACAGATCGAACGATCCCTCGGACATGAGAACTACAGTGAGATTGCCACACTGTGTCGGTTTAACCGGATGGGGACAACCCATCTTTCTCAAGGATTGGGGCGATTTAAAGCCACCGTAAAGGCCCTTGGGAAATATCTTCTTCTGCCGGCCATCTACAACCAACATGTCTCAGCAGAAGTTCGTCCATTGCTCGAACTGGCTATTGTGAAGCGTGAGATTCACTTTCGCCATGTTCAAGGGATTGCTCCGTCAGATATTGATGCTGCCGTGATTGCCGCATCACGCCAATGAAAAGGCCAGGAAAACGCCCTGTATGACCGTGGAGAGCCTGACAAACAAATGCAAAAGACCCCACCCGCGCGCCGCAGTTTCAGCATATTCCTTCCGCATAACGGTTCGGTGTTTGTTCGAGCGGCGTTGCCCGCTATGAGGGCGCGAGTGTGGCTTTTGATTTGTTACCCGCGGCTTATCTTTTGCTTTGAAAAATAGAAATGTATATCACTGTTGTTGAATTACCTGAATAGAATATATAAAGCGATCTGAACGTCTTTTGGATGAAAATGAAAGAAACAGTCTTATTGACTACCTTGCTGTTCATCCAAAGGATGGCAAAATTATGCATGGTACGGGGGGGGGATATGAAAAATCCGATGGGCACGTCAGGGAAAAGCAAAAAGGGGCGGAGTCAGAGTGAGCTGGTATCGATCATCCATCTCCAACCACCGGGAGCCGATCTTTCGAGCAGGGAGGCAACATTCCCGATGCGCGCCATGGACAATCGGTTCACCCAGTTTACGATGGTCTGAGGACACGGGTTTTTTCCAGCCCGAGATAGCCCCCAAAAACGCCAAGGACCCTGGAAACGGCTCGGAATCCAATGCGGGCGACACAGAAAAGTTGACGGGCAATGAAAACAAGGTCGACTTTACTCTCCACAACGGGCACTTGGCCGCGGCATCTTGCTCCTTAAGTTTCTTCCCGGCTTCATTCGCCTCGGCTTTGTACTTGTCTCGGGCATTTTTAAGCCGGATGTTTTCTCGCCGGAGGTAGCGAATTTCGTTCGCCCGGAGAATTGCTTTGCTCTTCCAGTTTTCCAGCTTTTTTGCTGCGTTGGTCATGGTGATCATATTCCTCGATGTTTATATTTAAAATTGAACAATATGTATTATTTTCGACGCGTTATCCACATGTTTGTTTGAAAGTATGTGGACAACGCTTAATAAAATGATCTAAATCTTTTAATTGCGAATTTTTATCAATTGAAACCCATTTTCCGAGCAAGGAAAAATGGCTGGAATAGGGGTTTTTAGACACCCCAGATTCAGAGGACTGGAAAAAATACTCGTTAGAGATGTAAATTCCCGTTCCTGAAGGAACTGAAAAAATAATCTACGGAGTTTGGTTGAAAGGAAAAGGGACAATATGGATAGATGATTTTGATTTTTCCGAGTACAGAGAATCAACGAATCTTGATTTTGAAGAGTAAGTCTGACTTAACTTGCCACCTTATCAAGATGGCAAGAAAAATCATTCTGTTCATTGGAAACAAGTAACTGACGATTAGCAATCAGGCAGATATTGAGTAATGGAAACAGCATATTCTGTTAAAAATGTTCCTATCCGTCTCACCTATGAAAGATGGTATCATATCGTTGAGAATCATGATGACTTGGCCAGTTATTTTCATGATGTGCTTGATACTGTTGAAAATCCCGAATTCATCATGCAGGGCAATCAGGGAACTCTGAAAGCAACCAAAAACATTGGAAAAAAGAAATGGCTGATTGTCATTTATAAAGAGTTGTCTGAAGAAGACGGTTTTATAATCACTTCTTATTTTCTTCCCGGTAAACCGAAAGGAAAAATAATATGGAAGCGTCAATAGCAAAAGAAGCAAATAATTTTATAGGGCAATGTGTGAATGTGGCATCGGATATACTGAGAATGTCCGCCAGACAGGTATGGATTGATTACGATAAAGAAGCCGATGTATTGTATATGAGTTTCAGAAAACCTCAGAGAGCTAGTGAAACAGTTGAGTTGGACGATGATATGCTTTTAAGAAAAGACGGTGAAAAAATAGTAGGCTTAACAATTCTAAATGCCAGTATTCGAACTAAATGAATGGCATAACCCGGCGCTCAAGCGTATTTGCGGGGTTCCGCTCGCTATCGCTCGCTCCACGTTACAGTGCGACGTGAAAGTCGCATAAACAGTTGTTAATATGTATTTTATTTCATCACTAACCCGGCATTCTGCTGCCGGCATCTTACCTGGGCGTACAGCCCGGAGAATTGCTTTGCTCTTCCAGTTTTCCAGCTTTTTTGCTGCGTTGGTTATGGTGATCATATTCCTCGATCTTTATATTTAAATTTGAACATTATGTATTATTTTCGAGGTTTTGTCCACATGTTTGTTCAAAAGTATGTGGACAAACATCTAATAAAATGATCTAAATCTTTTAATTGCGAATATATCAATACAGGTCAGCTCATTTGGTGAAGGAAACTGCGCAATCGAAATTGCCACCCAAAATGCTATGAGAAATTTATGAGCTATGTGCCTCGTTCGCACACGATGTGTACTCATGTGAATAAAAGTAAATAATAATAAGTTATAACAGGTGATAAAATGCAAGCAATAGAGTTCAAAACGAAAATTAAAAACGGAATGATTAGAATTCCCGAAAAATATAGAAATAGCTTAAAGGAAAATGTGAAAGTGATCCTACTTTTGGAAGAAAATGAAACCAGGTCATCCGACATTATTGACAGGCTGATGGATTCTCCTCTGAAAAAACAAAATTTCCAACCCATGAATAGGGATGAAATATATGACCGAACCTGAATTCGAAGGAAAACCCTGCTTTATTGATAGTTTTTATAATAAATACAGGGTGATTGAATTGAATAAGGAAATCATGAAAAAATCATCCGAAGTACGATCGCGGCACACATTTTAATTCTGGGATAGCCTTATTCTGTCAAGCGCGCTGTATTCAGAAGCCGAAATATTATATTCCGAAGATATGCATGACGGATTTTCTGTAGAAACGATAAAAATTGTGAACCCGTTTAAATGAGCGAAAAAATATAACAATCGCATCCACCCGGACTTGGCTTCCGCTATCGCTCCAGCCGGTGATGCGAGACCTTTAGCGCTCTACCTTTACTGAAAATCAGATGGGAGAGAAAAGGAAAACAATGAGTACTGTACGCGGTTTGATGTGGACGATACACATGGGGAATCATACGGGATTTCTCTTGGGCTCTATCCATTGCATGCGCAAAGACATGCATCCACTTCCCTCTACAATGGAACAGGCGTTCTCGGTATCGTCTGTCATCGTGTTTGAGGCGAATACAGCAGAAACCGAAACCCCGGCCTTCAAGCGCTATGTTCAGGCTCACGGGACGTATCCACCTGGAGACACGCTGTGGAATCATCTCTCCCCGCCAACGCAACAGCAGGTGCGGGAGGCGCTACTGCGACACCAATTTCCAGCCCATCTTGCAGAAACGATCAGGCCGTGGCTCCTTTCCACGATACTCAAAGATCGCTCTCAAGAAGAGGATGCTGCCACGCTTCACCACACATTGGGCGTGGACGCCTATTTTCGCAAGAAAGCCGCACGGGAAGGCAAACAGGTGAGGTTTTTGGAGTGTGCCACGGAGCAAGTGGATTGTTTCGCCACGCTTTCGGAACGTCAACAAGAATTTCTCTTGCAAGATGCCGTGCGCCAAGACCGTCCAGAAGGCGAACTCCCGCTCGATGAGGTGCTCGACTTGTGGAATGTCGGAGAGGCTGACGCCTTGGAGGCGCAGTATCGGCAGCATCATCAGGAGCAAATGACCATCTACGAGCACATTGTCATTCACAGGAACCGTCGGTGGCTGCCAATGCTCGAAGAACTGCTGCATCTCGGGGAGAATGTCATGATTATTGTGGGAGGCGGGCATGTCGGTGGTCCTGATGGCGTCGTCCGATTGCTCACCGACAAGGGGTATCCTCTTGTCCAAACATAGGGTATGATAGCCGCTTTTGCCACCGCTCTAAAAGGTTTGTTGGGTGGTCATGTCACGTTCAGTACGTGTCGCGGCACAAGCGGAGCGCATGAGGTGATTCTTTTGAAATCGGGGTTTTTGCGTCTCGCTGTACCGCGAAACGCGATGCGCATATTGGATTTTGCTAAAATTGATCTATTGCATTCAGCTGGAAAGCGGATAAAATGGAACTAAGCACCTCCGCCAAACGAGTTCAGGATTTCCTTTCCGCAAAAGGGTTCTCCTTCCAAGTCCAGGAACTGCCCGGTTCGACCCGGACCGCCCAAGAGGCGGCCCGCAGCGTCGGATGCGCGGTTTCCCAAATCGCCAAATCCCTGGTGTTCAAGGAGAAGAAAACCGACCGCCCGGTTCTGGTGATCGCATCCGGGGCCAATCGCGTCGATCTCAAAAAAATCCAAAAAACCACCGGGCTGAAACTCGGTAGAGCCGATGGGAACTTCGTCAAGGAAAGGGTCGGATTCGCCATCGGCGGGGTGCCGCCGGTCGGGCATAAGGAACCGTTGGAGACGCTTTTGGATATCGATTTGCAAAAGCACGAGACCATCTGGGCCGCGGCAGGCACTCCCTTTGCCCTTTTTCAGCTCAACCCCGCCGATTTGGCGCCGCTCACCCGGGGAAAATGGATGGATCTGTCGGAAGAAAAGCAGGCGCAATCGAATCCACGGAATACCGCCGGAGGTATTTGAAGCCGCGCTACCGTTTCAACAGATCCGAAATCAAAAAGGCCAGCTCCAGGCTTTGCTGGGCATTCAGACGGGGATCACAGGAGGTTGAATAGTTCTTTTTCAACTGATGATCCATGATTTCCTGGGCGCCCCCGATGCACTCGGTGACGTCTTTTCCGGTCAGTTCGAGATGAACCCCGCCGGGGATAGTCCCCTCCGAATGGTGGATATCGAAAAAGTTCCGAATCTCCTCTAAAATATCCAGGAATTTTCGTGTCTTATAATCGGATTCAGAGACATAGGTGTTTCCGTGCATGGGATCGCAGCTCCACAGCACATCGGCGCCGTTGCCTTCGACGGCGCGGATCAAGGGCGGCAGATACTGTTTGATTTTATCTTTGCCGAAGCGGGTGATCAGAACGATGCGGCCCGGTTTGTTGTCGGGGTTCAGGAGATCCAGAATCCGTTTCAATTCGTCGGGATCATGCTTCGGGCCGATTTTGATCCCGACGGGG
>JAABSQ010000293.1 GCA_011390315.1 Desulfobacteraceae bacterium | reverse complement strand
GGTTATGGACGCCTCTTAAAAATTCGACATGGGCGCCGTCGGGCTGCCGGGTCCGGTCTCCGATCCAGACCAGATGGGCGCTGCAATCGTACCATAATCCCGTTAAAGAATCCTGACGGGTCAATGCGGACTCATATCCCAGCAGCAGGGCTTCATGGGAGGTATAAAAATTCACCTCGCTCAATTGGGGCATCTTATCGGTTTCCAGGCCGATCACCTTCATAAAGGTCAATGTTTTTGAAATCTGAGAGGCCAGGGCTTCGTATGACTTGCCTTCTTTGGACTGCTTGACGAACGCCTTGTTCCATTCATGGACTTTGTCCAGAGAGGCATACCCGCCCCTGGTAAACGCCCGTAAAATGTTGAGGCTGGCGGCGGAATGAAAGTAGCTCTCCATCAACCGGCTGCAATCGGGTTTTCTGTCTTCCGGCGTGAACGCGATACCGTTGATCATGTCTCCCCGAAAGCTGGGCAGCTCGACCCCGTCCAGGATCTCAACCGGGCTGGATCTGGGTTTGGCGTACTGGCCGGCGATTCTCCCCACCTTGATGACCGGCTTTTCTCCTGCGTAGCTCAGCACCACGGCCATCTGCAGGATCACCTTCATGGTTTCCCGGATGGCGGGGGCCGTGCATTCACTGAATTCCTCCGCACAATCCCCGCCCTGCAGCAGAAAGGCGTTGCCTTTGGATGCCTCCGCCAGCAGGGATTCCAGTTTTCTGATTTCACCGGCGAATACCAGGGGGGGCAGGGTGTTGATCTGGTTGATGACCCGCTCGTATTTTTCTTGATCCGGCCAATCCACCTGCTGCATGGCAGGGAACGATTTCCAGGAATTCTTATTCCATTCCGACTGTGTCATAATTCTCTTTTCATAGCGGTTCACAGGGTTTATCATAAAAAAACGGCCGCCGGGAAAACAAGGCGGGAACTTGATTTTTCAGCACCACCTGTATATTCTGCTGAAAAAACAGGGTCAAGCGTTAATGTTCATCAGATGGGCAGGCCCGATCGGCTTGCGAATCCGGGCCCGGCATGCGGAGAAACCGCCCGAGCCGCGGTCTTTCAGCGATAAGGTGAAAGGCGTTTACCAGCGGTTTCGGATCGAGTTCATCCGGATCAAGTTCATACGGGTCGAGTCGGAGCAGCAGTTCGACATCCAAATCCCGGACCCAGAAGCGGTAACCCGAGGAATGGACCGCATGAGCCTGCACCCCGTTCTCAACGTCTCCATTCATCCGGCGGAATTGCGCTCTCCTCGTCCTCGTCCTTCTCTTCCTCTTCATCCCGATATCGCCGTTTTTTCCGCACCGCCCGGATGAACCCGAAAAGGGTCGCCAACGCGGCCGCAATAAAGATGATTTCATAGAGATGGACCGCCAGGTAGACCGGCCAGGTGCTGGTCCGCTGCAGCTGCCGATGCCACAACCGTTCCATTTCCGCAGGATAGACCCCGAGGGCGCCGTAAAAGGCGGCCTCCAGGTCCTGGCCCCGGCTCAGCCGGTCGAGCAGGTTCAGCACCGGTTCTTTACCGAATTCGCGCACCATGAATTCCACGGCGCTTTTGCTCGCCTCATAGGCCAGTAGCAGCGGCCGCCGCCGGGCCGGAAACCGGTCGGCCAGCCGGTCGAGGTCCGGCGGATCTCCCGAGAGCACCGCGCCCCGAAGCACATCCCACCGTTTTTGAATCAGCAGCTCCGAATACCCGTCGCTCACCCACTGGGCCACTCCTTCGTTCAGCCACCGGGGCAGGCGGTCCCCGCCGATAGACCGGTGCAGCACCAGATGGACCAGTTCATGTTTCAAGGTGGCGAACAGCTTTCCCGGGTCCCCGTCCATTTTGGTCAGGTCGATCACCATCAGGGCCTTTTCACCCACCGCAAAGGCGGAAAAATAGGGATTGCCGGCCATCCGTCGAAAGTCCCGGCTGTCGGCGATCAGCACCACGGTCACCGGAAAATCGACCCGCCGGTTCAGGGTATGCGACAGGTCGGCGCGCACCCGGGGATAGAGGCGGGCGACATCTTCCGCCGCTCCGTGAACGGCGGGGGCGTACAGGATCGTCGCCCCGGCCGTGGTCATGCGGTGGAAGGGTTCGGCTCCCATGAGCGGGGGGCACAGGAAGCCGAACCGGAAGATCAGAAGAAACAGAATGGAAAACCGAAGGCGGGAGGCAGGTCGGGTGCCGAAGAGCGTCGCTGAGGGGATCAAAGAAACGGCGGCGGGGATTACACCCCTTCTACTTTCACGGTGACGGTGACATGAATGTTCAGATCCTGAATTCTGCTGAGGGCGTCCATCAAGACTTGAAGACCGTCCCGGTCCGCCGCCGAGGTTTCGTAGGCGACTTCCCGGGGTTCGCGGGTCTTTTGAGCGGTTTTGGCCTCGGTTTCGGCGGTCCGGCGCTGACCGGTGGTCTTTTTCCGGCGGCGGGACTTGGATTTTTTCTTGGCCTCGGCGATATACTTGGCCAGTTCCGGCACTTCGGTCACCGCCTCTTCCAAGGTATAGCGGGCATCCCCGGTTTTTCGGGTCAGGCCGTAGGCCTTGTCTTCGGACAGAGCCAGAAATTCATCGGCCATCTTATAGACATAACTTTTCCCATCCCGGTTCTTGAGAATAAAATAGCCCAGGTCGCAGACATCTTCATTGGTGATTCGGCTCAGCATGCTGGCCACGTCCTGAATTTTAATCTCTTTTCCCGCCGCTTCCGAGACCTTTTCTGCGATCTCGTTGCTTCGAAGGGTTTCTCCGCTCATCAGGGTATTGATGATGAGCTGCACATTGCTGGGTTTTTCTTTAATCATGTTGTCCTCTACATAATGATTCATTCGAATGGTCCTTTCAGAACCTTTACTCGTTCTTGAAATTGTTTACCTTTTCTCTGAGCACGTGGGAGCATTTAAAGGTCACGACTCTTCTCGGGTCCAGCATCAGGTCTTCGCCGGTGGCGGGGTTTCGACCGCGCCGGGGCTTTTTCTCTTTCACGCAGAATTTTCCGAAACCGCTGATCAGCAGATCTTCGCCTTCCTCCAGGTTTTGTTTCATGATTTCCAGAAGAAGCTCAACAATATCCGCGCTCTGTTTTCTCGAAAAGGCGAGTTGTTCGGTAATATCATCTATAATCTGTGCTTTCGTCAGGGTCATAATCTTCCTTTTTCTTTCGATTAGGATTTTCAATAGATGATGCGAATTTTCTATAGAAGCTGAACATAGGTTCAGTCGAGACCTTTGTCAAGCCAAATTTTTCTGATTATCAGTATTAAAATTAAAGGGATAAAAGATGTTCAGTATCCAAGGGGCGATTCATCAAATGGAGCGGAAAAGGCGATTGTTTTTGCGTAGAACCGCCCTCGGCGAAGAGGTCGTGGCGTAAAGAAACAAAAAAAACGTTTGGATTTAGCGGATTGCTCCCGAATTGCAACCGATGCGGATCGATCTGAAGAAGAAAAGCTGAAGAAGAAAAAAAGAATGGCGGGCAAAGAACCCGAAAAGTGGGGGTAACCCGGTCAAAGGAAGCCGCGGCCCCCTTGACCGGGGCGGCCCGATAGATACTGTTCGGTGCTAGGACCGCTTTCGCCGCCGAACAGTGCAGGGGATTTTACGCGCTGTAGCCGGCTTGAGCGCCACCCCTGCAAGTGGAACAAACTATAAAACATTCCGCACCGGGACGCAACCGGCGGGAAGGGAAAATATCCATTGTAAATTAATCCCATAGGGTTTGGGGCGAAAAAGTCATTTACTTCAACCCGTTATACATGGTAACGGCAAGGCCCGTTCTCAATTCGGATTTAAAACCGGCGGGAAATGCCGTCATTCGAGTGACATGTGCATGTTAATTGCTACCATTCCAGTCCACAGGTTTTGAATACCGCCGGCAGGCGCCGCCGCCGGTTTTTTCTTTCAGAGAAAGGATATTTCCATGCCGACAGATATCAGCACCCTTGAATCGCTTGAAATTTTTGAAGAACTCAGCTCCGATGATCTGGCGGAAATCAGCGCCCTCCTCCATGCCGTGCGGGTGGGGGAAGGGGAGGTTCTGACCCGGCGGGGCGACACGGCCCATACTTTTTATATCGTGCTTTCCGGTAATTACATGATCTATTTCAAGGGAGGAAAGGCGTTCACGTTGCATAACCGGGGAGACATGATCGGCGTGGCCACCATTCTCACCCCTTTTCGATACCGCGGCACCACCGTGGCCCTGACCGACGGAGAGGCGCTGGCCATGGCCGGCGATAAGTTTCTGGAGCTGATCCAGAGCAATGCCTCTTTGGGGGATAAACTCCTGCAAAAGCTCACCGAGGTGATCCATCAGAGATCCTCGTATCTGGAGGAAGCCACAGAAGCCAATGCCCACTGACGCTCGGTTCAGGTATCCCTTGCACCTATGAATTCATCAGTGGTATACGCGATGGTAAATTTTCGCCGCTTTCCGGCGAATTTTGGTCGATTCCGATCCGTATGAGCGGTGCCCCTGTTTAAAATTCTGAAGAAGGAGGTTTATCTTTGACTGGTATAGAAGCGATTTCAGCCCATAACGGATGGTCCATCGCCATCGTGGGAATTTCCATCGTTTTTTCCGGCCTTGTCCTGCTGTCGCTCACCATTTCCCAGCTTCACAAGGCGCTGGATATATGGGAGAGACGGGGCGCTTACTGGGAGCGGTTCAGACGGAGAGGACCGGAGACGACCGAGACTGCGCCGGAACGGGAATGTATCTATCTTCCCCCGAATGTGAAGGAATCCGCCCGGCAGTGCAGGCTTCTTGTGGAACACCTCGGGCAGCCCTTTCCCCTGCCCAAACTGCTCGAGTTTTCGGATCGATGCGGTCTGGACCATCCCCACTCCACCATCAACGAGCTGTTGCTGGCCAGGGTCATCATTCCGGACGGGGAGGGGTTTTATCTCTGGAATGACAATGTCGAGTTCACGTCTTAACCGATCCACTGAATAAGGAGTCGAAAGAAAACCCATGGGAAATCTGTCTGATCTGATACTGCAGTTTATCGGCAACACCGGCTATTACATGCTCGATTACCGCTACCTGACCATGCTCATCGTGGGCGTCGTCTTTATCTACCTGGGCATCGCCAAACGCTATGAACCCCTCCTTCTGGTCCCCATCGGGTTCGGCATTCTGATGGGGAACATTCCGGTCTTCAAGGGATTGGGTCTGGCCATCTATGAAGACAACAGCGTGCTCCATTACCTCTATATGGGGGTCACCGCCGGGGTCTATCCGCCGCTGATCTTCCTGGGGATCGGGGCCATGACCGATTTTTCCACCATGCTCGCCCGGCCCCTGCTCATGCTCCTGGGGGCCGCGGCCCAGATGGGCATCTTTCTGACCTTTCTCGGGGCCCTGGCCCTGGGGTTCGCGCCCAACGAAGCCGGCGCCATCGGAATCATCGGCGGGGCCGACGGACCCACCGCCATCTTTCTGACGGCCAAGCTGGCCCCCTACCTGATCGGCCCCATCGCCGTGGCCGCCTATTCCTACATGGCCCTGGTGCCGGTGATTCAACCGCCGATTATGCGGCTGCTTACCTCCCGAAAAGAGCGGTTGATCCGAATGGAAGAACCCCGGGAGGTGAGCAAGCAGGAAAAGATCATCTTCCCCGTCATCGGATTTCTTCTCTGCTGCCTGCTGGCGCCGGCGGCCCTGCCGCTGCTGGGGATGCTCTTTTTCGGCAACCTCCTGAAAGAGTGCGTGGTGGCCGAGCGGCTGGCGGTGGCGGCCCGCACCTCGGTGATCGATACGGTCACCATTCTGCTGGGGGTGACCGTGGGCGCCAGCACCCAGGCCGATGTCTTTTTGACGCCGCAGTCGGTGGGGATTTTCGTGCTGGGGGCGCTCTCTTTTTCCATCGCCACCGCTTCCGGCTTGCTGTTTGCCAAGTTGATCAACCTGTTTCTGAAGACCAAGATCAACCCGCTGCTGGGGGCGGCCGGGGTCTCGGCGGTGCCGGATTCGGCCCGGGTGGTCCAGCATGTGGGCCAGGAAGAGGACCCCAGCAATTTTCTGCTGATGCACGCGATGGCCCCCAATGTCTCCGGGGTGATCGGGTCGGCCATCGGTGCGGGAGTTCTCTGGAGTTTTATCGTCACCTAACCTGAATGCGGGGGCATGGCGACCATGCCCCCGCCAAGGAATCGATGCAGTTCAGTATCCTTAAAAAATTTCTTTTCGCCTTTCTTCTCATCTCCCTCGTCCCTCTCCTGGTGCTCAGCCTGTATGCCCGTCAGAAACTGATCGATGTGGGAGAAAGCGCCGTTCAAAACAGTAAACAGGCCCTTTTGGACAACTCCGCTTCTCTTCTGGAGGCCAGAGCCCGGGCCATCGCCCGCCAGGTGGAGCTGCTGCTGGAGGTCTGCGAAGACGATCTGCGGGCTTTATCGCTGCTGCCTTTCGATCCGGACCTTTATTTTGATTTCAGCCGGGCCCATCTGCGCCGGATCTGGGTCCGGCGGGGAACCCGGGACCGGGTGGAAGAGGTGAAAGAGATGATTCCCCTGTACCGGGAGATCACCTACGTCGACCCCGAGGGGGTGGAACGGATTCGGGTCCATGAAAACAAGATCACCCTGGCCCGGCGCCATGTGGCCCTGCCGTTTATCGGCAGCTTCGGGGAAGAGGACTACTACAATGAAGCCCGCGCTCTGGCGCCCGGGGATATCTTCGTGTCTCATCTTCTGGGGCGGCATGTGCGCCGGGAAGAGCAGCTTCAGGGGGCCCCGGATGTGGAAAGCGCGGTGGGCGGCGCCGAATACGAGGGGATCATTCGGTTCGCCATGGCGGTTTACCGGGACGCCGTTTTTGCCGGGGTGGTCTCCCTGGCCCTGGATCACCGGCATCTGATGGAATACACCCAGCACGTGCTGCCCATCGGCGACCACGAGGTGGTGTTTCCCAGCTATGCCAGCGGCAACTATGCCTTTCTGTTTGACGATGAAGGATGGATCATTACCCATCCGAAATTCTGGGATATTCGAGGGCATGATGCGGAAACCGGCCGCCTGATCGACCCCGAGTCCCCGGATTACACCGAGGCCGCCATGAAAGCGGGCCGGACGCCGTTCAATCTGCTCCATGTTCCTTTTATCCATGAAAATTATCAGTTGATCGCCCGCTCGGTCTTGTCGGGAGAGTCGGGGGTCACCACCACCTCCAGCGTGGGGGATGTGAACCGGGTCATGGCTTTCGCCCCCATCGCCTTCGATTCGGGGGTATACCGGCGGACCGGCTTTTTCGGCGGGGTGACCCTCGGGGCCCGCAGCGACGCCTTTCACCGGCCGGTGGAGGAGACCGCTACGGTCATCCACGAGGCCCTGGCCCTGACGGTGCAGCATTTCGTGTTTATCATTATTGTCACCGGAATGGTGGTGGTATTGATGGCGATTCTGCTGGCCCGAAGTTTCAGCCGTCCCATCCAGATTTTGAATCGCAAGGTCCGGGACATCGGGGCCGGCCGTTTCGACGTGTCGGTGGAGATCAAGAGCCGGGACGAGCTTGAATCCCTGGGTCGAAACTTTCAGAAAATGGCCGGACAGCTCGAAAACAACCGCCGGCAACTGGTGCAATATCTGCGGGAACTGGAGGCATCCAAAAAAGAAGCGGTCCGGGAACGGGACTTTATTCAAGGGGTGTTCGCCAATGTGGTGAGCGGGCTTTTGGTGATCGATCGAAAGGAAGTCATCACGGTGGCCAACCAGAATGCGGCACACATACTCGGCTACGATGTGGAGGAACTGAAGGGGGATTCGGTGGCCGAGGCCCTGTCTGATTATTCTGATTTGATCGAACTGATACGAGGGGTCTTTCAGGGACGGGAGGCTTCGGGGGTGGATTTGGAGATCGTCACCATCGAGGGGCGAAAATATATCGAAGTCACCGCATCCTCCCTGAGAGACACCCATTCGGCCGATGGTCGATCGGTACTGGTGGTGATTCGCGACATAACCCATCGCAAAAAAATGGAGCAGTACCTGCGCCGGTCCGACCGGCTGGTTTCACTGGGTACCCTGGCGGCCGGTGTGGCCCATGAGGTGCGAAACCCGCTGACCGGCATCAGCCTGATGCTGGATGATCTTCACGACCGGATGACCGACCGGCCCGAGGACCAGGGATTGATGCGGATGGCCCTGGAGGAGATGGAAAAACTGGAGACCATCGTCAATGAACTGCTCGATTTCGCCGCCAATCCGTCCACCCGGCATGTGCCCACCGAGCTCGGTGCGGTGATCGAGAATACCCTGTTTCTGATTCAGAAGCAGTGCAAGCGGCAGCACGTGCTCCTGGTCCGGGATATCGATCCGGAGCTGCCCCCCATCCAGATGGACCCGGAAAAGATGAAGCAGGCCCTGCTCAATATTCTGCTCAACGCTCTCCATGTCATGCCCGAGGGCGGCGAGCTGCATGTCCTGACCCTGCGCCGGGAGAATCCGGAGATGTTCACGGGCCCCCGGGAGGTCGAGATCCGCATCTGCGATACCGGACCCGGGGTGGCGCCCGAAGACATGGATTACATCTTCGACCCGTTTTTCACCCGAACCCCGGAGGGGTCCGGCCTGGGGCTTTCCATCACCCACACCATCATCGAGGAGCACGGCGGAAAGATCATGGTGGACAGCAAGCTCGGCCGGGGCGCCTGTTTTAAAATCTTTTTTCCCCTGCCCGAAAGCGGGTCCGGGGAAATCCCGTCGAAAGAGGAGGTTCATGCAGAAGATCTTGGTGGTGGATGACGAATCGATCATCCGCGACAACCTGGAACGGATTCTTACCGAGGAATCCTACACCGTCGTGACGGTGCCGACCGGGGAAAAGGCCCTGTCGGTGCTGGAGGAGAATGACCTGGATGTCATGCTTCTGGATCTGAACCTGCCCGATATTTCGGGGCTGGAGGTGCTTCAGAAGGCCAAGGAGCTGGACCCGGAGCTGATGGTGATCATCATCACCGGATATGCCTCGGTGGAATCGGCGGTCAAGGCCCTCAAACTGGGGGCCTATGATTACATCAAAAAGCCGTTCAAGGCGGATGTGATCAAGCTGATCGTGCGCCTGGCCTTCGACGCCCAGGACCTCAAAAAGCAGGTGGGCAACCTGGAGCGGCGGGTCAAGCCGATCCCTTCACGGCTCAACATCATCGCCGAGAGCGAACAGATGCAGCAGATCCTCACTCAGGTGAACGAGGTGGCGAGGCACGAAGGCGCCACCATCCTCATCACCGGTGAGAGCGGCACCGGCAAGCAGGTGGTGGCCCAGGCGGTGCATACGCTGAGTCCGCGAAAGGAGAGTCCCTTCCTGGAGATCAACTGCGCGGCCCTGCCGGACAACCTGCTGGAGAGCGAGCTCTTCGGGTATGAGAAGGGGGCCTTCACCGATGCCCGCCAGCGCAAAAAGGGGCTTTTCGAGGCGGCCGAGGGGGGAACGGTATTTCTGGACGAGATCGGGGAAATGCCGCTCAATCTTCAGGCCAAGCTGCTGGGGGTGCTGGAGAAAAAGCGGTTCCGACGCCTGGGAGGTCATCGGGACATCACCGTGGATGTCCGGATTGTGGCCGCGACCAACATCGATCCCAAAAAAGCCATCGAGGAGCGGCGATTCAGAGAAGACCTCTACTACCGGCTCAATGTCTTCCCCATTCACATTCCGCCGCTTCGGGAGCGGCCCGACGATGTTTCGGCCCTGGCCCATCTGTTTCTGTTCCAGTTCGCCCGCCAGTTCAACAAGGATTTTCGGGAGATCGACCCCCGGGCCGCCAAATACCTGAAGGGCTACGGATGGCCGGGCAATGTTCGGGAGCTTCGCAACGTGCTGGAGCGAATCTGCATCATGCACAACGGCGACACCCTGCGGGTTTCGCATCTGCCCCGGGAGATCGTCTCTTATGAAGACATCGCCTCCTTTGTGGAAATCCCCGAGAATGTCTTCGATATCGAGGCGGTGGTGGATGAGGTGACCTCTCAGCTCATCCGCCGAGCGATGCAAAAGGCCGAGGGCAACATCGCCAGCGCGGCCCGGCTTCTGGGGATTCCCCGGGGAACCCTGCGGTACAAACTGAAAAAATACCACATCGACGGGTAAGCTTTCTTACCGGCTCGCTTTCAGCAGGTCTCCGGTTCCGGAACTGCGCACCAGAAGCACTGTGGAGAGGTTTTCGGTTAATTTGTGAATGCGGGCCGCGATCTCCGGCTCCTGCCCCTTGTCAAAAGGCCGAATCCCCAGAATGGTCAAATCCGCATTTCGGGAGTGTTTGGCCAGAATCTCCTCGAATGATTTGGGAGAATCCCCCAGGGCGATGACCATGGCCCGAGCGTGAAGCCGCATATCGTCGAGAAGTTTCTGAATATTGTTCTGGGCATGGCTGATGCCGCCGGGATCTTCGATGACCTTGATGGCCCGAATGACGGCCTCCCGCCAGTCATCATTCTGCGCAATCAGGTGGGCCAGCAGCAGCATCAGGTCCCCGTTTCCGCCCATGCCGCCCCACCAGATATCGATGGTGCGCCGTTCCCCGAACTCCCGATCCGGATCGGATTTGAGCAGAATCACGCTGTTTCTGGCCAGGACCCGCTTCAGTACCCGGAGCTGTTTTTCATACTGTTCCGCGGTGCCGCCCATGCCGAAGAGGGCGATATTGGGTTTGAGCCTGCCGATGCCGTGGGCCTGGCTGATGACGCTCACCCCTTCTTCGAAGTCTCTCACCACCTGGACCTCGGGAAAGGCGGTGACCGGATTTTCCCGAATAAAGGTCTCCAGGGTGTGGCGGGCGGTTTCGGCGGTTTTGAGGATCTTTTCATCTTCCGGGTCGCCCACCACCACCTGAAAAAAGGTGATGATGCCGTTGCCCTTGCTCAGCCACCGCGAGAGCCGGGAGAGGGCGGGTCGGGTGCGGGGATTGCCGGTGAAGACCATGATATTGGGCTTCCAGTTTTTGGGGTGGGGCGGCTGTTCTTCCAGCTTGGCCAGAATGAACTGGGCCGCCGAAAAGAGAATGCCGCTTCGGGCGTCCCCCCAGTACTGGTGAAGGAACCGCTTCTTCAGTGAAAAATAGATGGCATAGCTCACCAGCACGGCGGTCAGGGTGGCCGGTATGTGGATGAGGCACATGGCGCCGTAACAGCCGGCGGCGCCCAGAAAGGAGAGCGACCAGTGGATCCGGATGGTGGGCCGGTAGCTGGGATTGCCCGAAAGCCCCTCCAGCCCTGCGGCCAGATTGAGCATGCCGTAGGTGTTCAGAAAGAACATGGAGATCACCGGCGCCACCACGTCCAGATTGCCCATGAGGATTACCGACTGGGCGATGCCGTAGGTGATGATGACGGCGAAACGGGGTTCGCGGACGCTGCCCATCCGGCCGGCGAAAAACCGGGGAACGATGTTGTCGAAGGAGAGCGACTGAAGCACCCGGGGGGCGCCCACCATGCTGGCCAGCCCCGACGAAAGGGTGGCGGCCCAGACCCCGGCATAAAAAAGGGCGGGCCATCTGGAAATCTCCTTCATCACGAACCGGTTGGTCTGAAGTTCGATGGGAGCCGCATTGGCCGCGAACCAGAAAATAGCCAGGGAATAGACCACGAAGGCGAGGCCCACGGAGAGGAGGGTGCCCCGAGGAATGGACCGTTCGGGATTTTTCAGGTCACCGGACATGGAAATCCCCGACATGATTCCGGTGACCGCCGGAAAGAAGATGGCGAAGACCGACCAGAAGTGGTGGCCTTCCGTGTAAGCGGGTCTCAAATGCAGCGGTAAGTTCTGTTCGGTGCCGCCGGTAAAAAAAGAGATCAGGGCCAGGGCCAGGGTAATCAGAATGAAATACTGAATTTTGACAGCGAAATCGGCGCCGATCAAGGCAATGATCGTAAAAACAAGGCAGGTGAAACTTGCCACATGCACGGGTTCGTATTGGGGAAAGATGCCGTGAAAGGCTTCGGCGAATCCGATCAGGTAAAAGGCCACCGAAACGGCTTGAGACAGGTAAAGCGGAATGCCGATGCTGCCGCCGATTTCCGCCCCCAGGCTTCTGGAGATCATGTAATAGGCGCCCCCGGCCTCCACCCGAATGTTGGTGGCGATTCCGGAAAGAGAGAGGGCGGTGAGAAAAGTGATGGCATTGGCGATCAGCGCCATGATCAGGGCGTTGACCATGCCCGCATTGCCCACCACCCATCCGGTGCGAAGAAAAAGAATAATTCCCAGGATGGTCAGGATATTGGGGGTGAAGACCCCGCCGAAGGTGCCGAATCCGTTTTGTTTGGCGTTTTTTTTCATCTGTTTGTGTGCGGGCTCCATGTCGATTGGTCTGCCGGGTCGGCGAAAGCGGTCTCGGTTCTGGTTTTTCCCGATCTATACCACACGATTTCGTGGAATGTAAATTCTTCAGGCGTCGGGGGCTCTCTTGCTAAAATTCGCCTAAATGTGTAAATAAAGAATGAAGATCGATAACCCCCCCACTCAATGAAGGAGAGGAAGTGATGGATAAACAGGCGTTTGTGCGGCAGAAACAGATCGAAGGCCAAACGATTGATTTTATGGATATCAACCTGCTGGAAAAAAAAGGGATCGCTGATATTCAGCGGCTCCCCTTTTCCATTCGGATACTGGTGGAAAACCTGCTGCGAAAGCTGGACGGCGACATCGTCAAGGAGGCGGATCTGCTCAATATCGCCAAGTGGCGGAAGTCCTACGAGGAACCGGTGGAGATTCCTTACCACCCGGGCCGGGTGCTGATGCAGGATTTCACCGGGGTCCCGGCGGTGGTGGACCTGGCAGCCATGCGCGACGCAGTTGCCAAACAGGGGGGGGACCCTCGAAAGATCAATCCGCTCATTCCGGTGGAGCTGATCGTGGACCACTCGGTGCAGGTGGACTATTTCGGCACGGTGGAGGCTCTCAAAAAAAACGTGGCCAAAGAGTATGAGCGAAACGGGGAGCGGTACGCCTTTTTGAAATGGGCCCAGAAGAGCTTTGACAACTTCCGGGTGGTGCCGCCCAACTCCGGGATCTGCCATCAGGTCAACCTGGAGCACCTGGGCCGGGTGATCACCACCGAGGGCCGAAACGGCCGCACGATCGCCTATCCCGATACCCTGGTGGGCACCGACTCCCATACCACCATGATCAACGGTGTCGGCGTCATGGGCTGGGGGGTGGGCGGGATCGAGGCCGAAGCGGTCATGCTGGGCCAGCCCTATTTCATGTCCATTCCCGAGGTCATCGGGGTGCGGATGACCGGCGCGCTTCGGCCCGGCATCACCGCCACCGACCTGGTGCTGACCGTCACCCAGATGCTGCGGGAATACCAGGTGGTGGAAAAATTCGTGGAGTTTTTCGGCCCCGGCATGAAGCAGCTCACGGTTCCCGACCGGGCCACCATCGCCAATATGAGCCCGGAATACGGCGCCACCATGGGCTTTTTTCCGGTGGATGAAAAGACGGTGGAATACCTGGAACTGACCGATCGCTCCGAACGGGCGAAAATCGTGGAAACCTGCGCCCGGGAGATGGGGCTTTTTTACACCGGCGAGACCGACGACCGGGAGTACACCGATGTCCTGGAGGTGGATCTGACCACGGTGGAGCCCTCCCTGGCCGGTCCGGCCCGGCCCCAGGACCGGATCGTGCTGCACAAACTGGAGCGCAATTTCACCCACCTGCTCGATTGCGAAGAACCGGAGCCGGAACAGGAGCCGGTCTCCCGGTTTCTATATGAATCGGGCAACATCGCCCAGGAGGAGCGGGAGATTTCATGTGATCCCACCGGTCGCCGGCGTTACACCACCTCCATGAACGGCCGGGAGGTCTCGGTCGGCGACGGCAGCATCGTGATTGCGGCCATCACCTCCTGCACCAATACCTCCAATCCCTTTGTGTTGATGGGGGCCGGGCTGGTGGCCAAAAAGGCGGTGGACCGCGGTCTCAAGGTGCCGCTCCACGTCAAGACATCGCTGGTGCCGGGCTCAAAAGTGGTGGTCGATTATCTCGAAGACGCCGGCCTTTTTCCCTATTTCGAAGCCCTCGGGTTTCACCTGGCCGGTTTCGGCTGCACTACCTGTATCGGCAACAGCGGTCCGCTCCATCCCCGGATCGAGCAGGTGATTCGGGAGCACGATCTGAATGTGGCCTCGGTCCTTTCCGGAAACCGGAACTTCGAAGCCCGCATCCACCAGTCCATAAAAGGCAACTATCTGGCCTCGCCCATGCTGGTGGTCGCCTTCGCCCTGGCCGGCCGCATCGACGTCAACCTTGCCAAGCGCCCGGTGGGGCTCGATCCCAACGGTGACCCGGTCTATCTGGAGGAGATCTGGCCGAAAAACGAAGAGATCGAATCCCTGGTCAAACAGCACGTCAAGCAGGAATTCTATCACACCGAATACGCCAAGATTTACGATGGGGACGAGTTCTGGCAGGAGCTCAAGGTGGCCGAAAGCACTACCTATGCCTGGGATGATGCCTCCACCTACATCAAAAATCCGCCTTATTTCGAGAAATTTTCCCTCGAACTGGACAAGCCCGGTGATATTCAGGACGCCCGCACCCTGCTGCTGCTGGGCGATTCGGTCACCACCGACCATATTTCCCCGGCCGGAGCCATTCCCGAGGATTATCCCGCCGGAAAATATCTGATCGAGATGGGGGTCAAGCCCAAAGAGTTCAACTCCTACGGCTCGCGCCGCGGCAACCACGAGGTGATGATGCGGGGCACCTTCGGCAATATCCGCATCAAAAACAAGCTGGTCTCGCCCAAAGAAGGGGCCCATACCCGAAAGTTCCCCGAAGATGAGGAGATGTTCGTCTACGATGCGGCCGTGAAATACGAAGACGAAGGGGTGCCGCTGCTGGTGCTCGGGGGCAAGGAATACGGCACCGGCTCTTCCCGGG
>JAABSQ010000292.1 GCA_011390315.1 Desulfobacteraceae bacterium | reverse complement strand
AGTTAGCAGCCGGGCCAAGCCCGGCACACAACCCGTCACTTCAGTGGACGCAAAAAGCCGCGCCACGGAGCTTTCCGTTCGGTGATAAAATACGAGGTATTGGGAGGCAAACTGAATTATTCAAGCAGTCTGAAGCACTTTTACTTCATTTACAAGGCGATCAGCCAGTATTTCTTCCTGTAACTCAAGTTCATAATGATCTTGAAGATTCATCCAGAACTGTGCGGAGGTTCCAAAATATCGACTTAGTCTTAAAGCAGTATCAGCTGTAATACCACGCTTTTCTTTTACAATCTCATTAATTCTCCTTGGGGGAACAGAAATATCTTTTGCAAGCCGATACTGGGTAATATTCAAAGGCTCTAAAAATTCTTCAAGCAATATTTTGCCTGGGTGAATAAGGGGTAGTTTTTCTTGAGCCATTTTTTTATACTCCTATATTGCTAGTGATAGTCAGTAATTTCAACTTGATTCGCATTACCATTGTCCCATGCAAAACAAATGCGCCATTGCTTGTTTATTCGGATACAATATTAACCTTGTCTATCATGCTTCAGCGCTTCAAGTTGATTTGCCGGGGGTATTTTTAAATCATCAAGAGTAGTTGCTGCGTTCAACATCACCAACTTTTGCCTTGCTCTTGGTTGTATTTCCGGGGGAAACTTCTTCGAAAAGATTCTGTTAAAGATTTTTTCCGTTTCCTTACATTTGAAAGATTGAATCATAAGCATCAATTGTTGGTGGACGAATAAACTGATAATAACGTCTATCGTTAATAACGTCAACCGTTATGATGGCTCGCCGAACAAATGTTTACACCGACTGCATACCGCCTCTGCAGGTCTTGAATTAGGCGGTTTTGGTAAAATTATTATTAATATGGACCGCGTCGTCACGAGAACAAGCCGAAGGTGCTGAAAGGCTTGAACCAAAAGGTATGTGGTAATTTTACTGCCGATGGGGATAGGGACCGTTAGAGCAATTCCGATCTGTGGAACTCCATCAATTGGGATAAAGCAAAACGGATTGTAAAGCGCTTGCAAACACGTATCGTGAAGGCGGTTAAGGCCGGGGACAAACAAAAAGTCCGCAGTCTGCAAAGACTACTATCCCGATCATTTGCCGGGAAACTCATTGCGGTCAAGCAAGTCATTGAAAACCCAGGCAAAAGAACGCCCAATGTTGACAAGAAATTGCTCGATACACCGGTTAAACGCTCAAAAAGATCCGGATTGGCGGGGTATTTGTTGAAATTTTGGGCAGGGTAAGCAGCGGGATATCTGCCCGTTACACTTTTTTGTCACTGATAGAAATTTGGCGTTACACTAATGCGTCGGAATCTGATTCCGATGCGACACCCACTCTCGGTCTTAACCCGTAATCATCCCCTTGTGATTACGGGTCAATCCGAGGCTTTCCCTGGCCGAGGCTTTCCCTGGGTTATTCCTTCCCTTTTCCCCGACTGATTGTCTGGTGCGGATTGGTTCACGAAGGGAGCACTCCAATTTTAGCTTCCCCCGATAAGTTTCCTGCTACGGTTCCCTCCTCCCTCTTGTCAGTTTCCTCATTTATCCCCTGATTTCTTTTTCTTTGGGTACAAATTGAAGACAGACGAGGGCGACTCCACCATTTTTTTAACATTTTCCTCTAATTCCTTCTTTACACTCGCATCCTTTTCGCTCCAGGCCCCTTCGATTTTTTCAATCATTTCCTCAATTTCACAAGGCTTGGTCAGGTAATCATATGCACCCAGCTTTAAAGCTTCCTTGGCCGTATCAATGGAGCCATGCCCGGTCAGAATCAGGGTCTGGGTAAACAGGTCCAATTTTTTGATTTCTCTCAGGGTCGTAAGACCGTCCATACCGGGCATTTTAAGATCCAGCACCACCACATCGAAATCCTGTTCTTCCAATTCCTGAATGGCGCTGTCGCCGCTGTTGACCGCCTTTACCAAATAGCCCCGTGCGATCAAGAGCTTGGCCATATTGGAGGCGAAAACGACTTCGTCATCTACGAGTAGAATTTTGCTTCCGATCATGATTGTCTCCTTATTCTTAATGGTGATGTGTTCGGCTTAAAAGTCTCCGACCGATCGGAGAGTCTAGAGCCGTAAACGTAAGCGCTCAGGTCTCCGCCCTCTTTCCGGCGAATGAAAGTGCCGCACCGAACTCGGCGGTTTCTTCATCCGACTCCGTCATTGCCGTGATCAGGGGCAGAAAAATCACAAACTCGGTACCCTCGCCTTTCTCACTGTGAACGGTGATCTTCCCTCCCAGGTTTCGAATAATGGTGAAACAGATGGAAAGCCCCAGACCGGTGCCTTTGCCGACGGATTTTGTCGTAAAGAAGGGATCGAAGATCCGATCGAGATTTTCTTTTGGAATCCCCCATCCGGTATCTGCAATCCGGATGGATACCCCGGCTTCCGCCTCGTCGTATGTCGTCGTGATTCGAATCACACCGTAGGATTTTCCTTCATGTGCATCGATGGCATTGGTGATGAAGTTCAAAAAAACCTGCTGAAGCTGGGAAGTGTCCGATTGAATGGGCGGCAGGCGTTCATCCAGTTCGGTGATGAATTTGACCCCGCTGGTTTTGGCCTCTCGTTCCATGAGTTCCACCACCTCCAGAATGAAAAGATTAAGTTCCACCTTCTCAATCATGGAATGGGTTCGTCTGGAAAACCGCAGCAGGTTGTGTGTGATCCGTTTGCATCGTTTGGACTGAACGGCGATCTGGTCCATGGAAGCCACAAACTGCTTTTGGAAAGCCGCATCTTCGATATGAGATTTTTTGAACTGGTCGAGAAGGATTTGCCGCTCCGTCGAAATGATGGCGAGCGGGTTGTTGATTTCATGGGCCACCCCGGCAGCAAGCTCTCCGATGGATGCCAGCTTGCCGGTCTGCAGCAGCTGGGCGTGGATCTGATCTGCATGTTCGTCCCGGTGCTTGACGATCTCGACCATATACCGGGTGATGAACAGGGAAACGATCAGGATGCTGACGCCGCTGATCAGCACAAAAAGCAGATTGGTTTTCCGTGTATGGTTGATTTCGGCAAATGCTTCCGAATAATTCTGGTTGATCACCAGCAGCCATCTGGGGTGGTCCAGCCAGGACTTGCCGATAATCTGGTTGGAAAGGCCGCTGGTTGTCGGTCTTCCATCGATGATTCTCACGTCTACCGCTTCTTTCAGGCTTTCGATGGTCACCGGAGATTTTCCCATAATTTTTCCTGAAAAGCGGGGATTGGTCTGATATATGCCTTGAGCGTTGACCAGAAAGACCTCACCGGTTTCGCCGATGCGGACATTCTCCACCAGGGTTCGAAACGCATCGGTATTCACAGTCGCCCGCAGAATCCATTCTCCGTTGCCTTCGGCTCGGCTGACGGCAATGACAAAATGCGGTTCTTCCCGGAAACCCATGAACATATCGCTGATATGAAGTCCTTTCTGCAGGACTTCCTTGAACCATCCGGCATCCGCATAATTTTTGTCCAGGAGATCATAGGGACCCACATACGCCAGATGGCTGCCGTTGTGGTCGATCACACCGATGTCCGTAATCGATTTGTATTCCCGATTCATATTTTCAAAGACCACCTGAAGGTTTCCCGGCGCCAGAAGAAACTCCTTGGAATGGGTATAGGTCAGCAATCTCAGTTTGGAGCTTTGCTCCTTTAAAAACTGCTCAATAAATCTGCGGTGGTTTTTCACCTGATCCTGGAAGTTTCGAATGATCCCTGCTTTCGCATGATACGTGTGATAGGTATTGAGTCCCCAGCCCACCAGCAGCAGGGGACACACGGAGCAGACAACCGTCAGGAAAGTAAATTTCCGAAACAGATATCCGTAAGACTGTTGATTTAAGTCGGTATCCGGTTTTTTTCTCAAGAACTTCATCTGATTCCGCCCTGTATGATGAAATGCTGTGGATGTTTCACTTTTTCTTCAGCACCCTGCCCAACTTCGATTGCTTTTTTCCGTTATTCTTCTTGATGCGGAGTTCTTTGAATTTCTCCTCGAGTTCCTCTATTTCACAAGGCTTGGTCAGATAATCATATGCGCCCAGTTTCATGGCCTCTAAAGCGGTACTGATGTCTCCGTGCCCTGTCAGGACCAGAGTTTGGATGGACAGATTCTGCTTTTTCAATTCCCTCAAGGTGGTCATTCCGTCCATTCCGGGCATTTTAAGGTCCAGAACCATCATACCGTATGAATCTTCTTCAGTAAGGGCCTTGAGGGCGGCGTCGCCGCTGTGCAGAGCGGTGACCTCATATCCGCGGTTTTCCAGCAGCTTCTTCATGTTTTCAGCGAAATCGACCTCATCATCCACAAACAATATTCTTTCGTTTTCCATGTAATGATCCTCCGTTGGTGAATCGTTATTTCAGGACTGTTAAACCGGCCGGGCAAAGGCCCGGCCGAATTCGGAACGGCCTCGCATCGGAAATCAGAGAGCGGGATTGAACGGCCACATCATGGGAATCAAGATACTCAGGATC
>JAABSQ010000291.1 GCA_011390315.1 Desulfobacteraceae bacterium | reverse complement strand
GGAATACCGATCCTCAAAAAATCGCTGAATCGATACCCGCCGGGACCGTACACCATCATATTGCACTGATAACCGATCGGTGTCGCAAAGCTGGCCGAAGCGCCCATCATGATGGCAAAGGCAAAGGGCATCCAACTGACGCCCATCTGACCGGCCATGGCCAGCGCGATCGGCCACAGGATCAGCGCCGCCGCATTGTTGGTGACCATCTCGGTTAGAATGGAAGTGGTCAGATAGAGCATCGACAGAACCATTCGGGGGCTGCCGCCGCCCAGACC
>JAABSQ010000290.1 GCA_011390315.1 Desulfobacteraceae bacterium | reverse complement strand
TGCTGATAATTTTGTGGACGTTTGCGGCAACAGCCCTTCCCCGGGCGGCTTCGGCCTCGGAGACGGTGGACCGCATCGTGGCCGTCGTCAATGACGACATTATTTCCCTGTTTGAACTCAATAAGGTCTACCGGCCCTATGAAGAACGGATCAAGTCGATCGGATACCCGCCCCAAAAAGAGGAGGAGATGCTCTACAAGGTCCGGGAAGATCTGATCAACCAGCTGATCGAACAAAAGCTGACCGACCAGCAGACCGACCAGGCTCAGATTACGGTGAGTGAAGCAGAGATCGACAGCGCCATCGAGCGGATCAAGCAGGCCAACTATTATTCCGACGAACAGATGCTCGAGGGCCTGAAACGGGAAGGCTTCACCATGGCGGAATACCGGGACCGGCTTCGGGAACAGATTCTGCGGACCAAACTGGTGAACCGGGAAGTCAAATCCAAAATCGTCATTACCGAAGAAGACATCCGCGACTATTATCAAAACCACCCGGAGGAATTTCAGGGGGAACAGAAATACCACCTGAGGAATATCCTGTTGCGGGTATCGCCCTATGCCGACGATGAAGAGAAGGCCGAGATTCAAGACCGGCTGAAGGCCATTCGGTCCCGAATCGAGGCCGGCGAATCCTTTGCCGAAATGGCCCGCCGGCATTCGGAAATTTCCCTGGCCAAAGAAGGCGGCGACCTCGGGTTTTTCACCTTTGAAAGTTTGGCGCCCCACCTGAAATCCGCCCTGGAAGGTCTGGCGGCCGGCGACATGACCCCGGTGCTGGACACGGAACAGGGAATGCAGCTCTTTTATGTGGAGGAGATTCAGCGGGAGGCGGGCAAAACCCTGGAGGAGGCCATGGCGGAAATCCAAGAAAAGCTGTACAACGAGATCGTGGATGAACGGTTCCAAAGCTGGCTCTCCGAATTGAGGGAAAATTCACATATCAAGATCATTCGATAGGCTCCCGGCGGGAACGCCTGCGCCATGAAATTCACAGGATTCACCACCGACGCCATTCTTCTGCGGCGAACCGCCTATGGAGACCACGACCTCATCGTCACGTTCTTAGCGCCGGACCGGGGAAAGTTCACCTCCATCGCCAAATCGGCGCGCAAAAGCGTCAAGCGTTTTTCCGGTCTGCTGGAGCCCTTCACCGGTTTGCAGGTGGTATGCACCGCCGGTCGCGGCAAACTTTTCATTTTGAAGGAAGCCGCCCTGCGGCGGTCTTTGGGAAGCATTCGGTCGAATGTTCTCAAGACCGCGTATGCCGGATACTGGGTGGAACTGGTGGACGGCTGGCTGGAGGAGGGGCAGCCCCAGACCGCCCTGTTCCATTTACTGGGATGGGTTCTGGATGCCCTGGAAAAGGAAGCCTCGAATGGTTCCCGACTGAGCGTACTGTTTCAGATGCGGCTGATGGCGCTCTCCGGGTTTTCGCCCAATCTGTGCCGGTGCGCCTGCTGCCGGACCCCCGTGGATGGCATGCCGGGGATGACCATCGGGTTTGACCTTGCCAAAGGCGGGGTGGTCTGCGCCCGGTGCGGCGCCGATACCCTAGACCGGCGGATGGTTCTCTCCAAGGGCACGGCCAAACAGCTTCATTGGCTGAAAACCATGCCCTTCGCCCGAGCCGAATGCCTCCGCTTCACCGCTCGAAGTCTGGCGGAGAGTCTTCAATTTTTGGAGACCTTTGTGCCCTATCATCTGGGAAAACAGCCCCGAAGCCTGGCTTTTCTCAAACAGATCCGGCCCGACGCTTCCTGCAAAACCCGGGAAACAAACGGCCAAGGAGAAACACCGACATGTCCGACAATCTGAGAGACATTCTGGAGACCGGAGAGGTGGAGGCCTCGGCCCCCTGCCGCATCGACATGGGGGGCACCCTGGATATCAGCACTTTTTATTATCCGCTTCGGCATCTGACCCCCTGCACCTTCAACATCGCCATGGCCATGAGAACCCGGGTGCGGCTTCATCCCTACACCGAGGGCAGAATCAAGGTCTCCTCCACCGGGGTCGAAACCGCTGAATTCGCTATCGATCAGGCCCCCTTCGACCATCCCCTGGGGCTGATGTTCGCCATCGGGGCGTATTACCGGGCCGAAGGGGTCCATATCGAGATCGAATCGGCCTCCCCCCCTCGAAGCGCCCTCGGCGGTTCTTCGGTGGCCGCGGTGGCCCTCATCGGCGCCTTTTCGGTGGTGTTCGACAAGATGGGGATCTACCGCCACCTCTACCGGCGAGAGATCGCCATTCTGGCCCACGCCCTGGAAGAGAGCGTTCTGGGCATCCCCTGCGGGCTTCAGGACCAGCTGGCGGCGGCCTACGGCGGGGTCAACGCCTGGCAGTGGCACGGGCGAGTCAAAGAAGGGGTCTTTGAAAAAGAAGAGGTGGTCAAAAAGAACCACCATTCCCGGCTGGAAGAACACCTTCTGCTGGCCTACTGCGGGGTGGACCACGATTCCACCGACACCAACAGCCGCTGGATTCGGCAGTTTGTATCGGGCCGGTTTCGAAATCACTGGAAGGAAATCATCCAGTGCACCCAAAGATTTATTGACGCCATGGCCGAGCGGAACTATACAGAGGCCGCAACAGAGATGAACCGGGAGACCGACCTTCGGCGGGAGATGACCCCGGATGTTCTGGACGACGCCGGCGCCGCACTGGTGGAGGCGGCCAGGGAAAACGGCTGCGGGGGCCGGTTTACCGGGGCCGGCGGCGGGGGGTGCCTCTGGGCCATCGGGGAAACTCAAAAGATCGCGGCGCTTCGAGACCAATGGCAGGAGATCCTCGGCCGCTACCCGGACGGACGCCTTCTGGACATACACATCGATTCGGACGGACTTAAACTACCCATATTGTGAGGTCAACCGATGTACTTTCAAGACATTATCCAAACTTTGAACCAATTCTGGGCGGACCGGGGGTGTGTCGTGACCCAGCCCTACGACCTGGAAGTGGGGGCCGGCACATTCCATCACAACACCCTGCTCAAATCCCTGGGGCCCGAACCCTGGAACGTGGCCTATGTGCAGCCGTCCCGGCGGCCCACGGACGGGCGCTACGGAGAAAACCCCAACCGGCTTCAGCACTACTACCAGTACCAGGTCATCCTCAAGCCGTCCCCCCTGGATATTCAGGACCGGTACCTGGACAGCATGAAGGCCCTGGGCGTAGACCCTCTGGAGCATGATATCCGGTTCGTGGAAGACGACTGGGAATCCCCCACCCTGGGGGCTTCCGGCCTGGGTTGGGAGGTCTGGCTGGACGGCATGGAGATCACCCAGTTCACCTATTTTCAGATCTGCGGCAGCGTGGAACTTCATCCGATTCCGGTGGAGCTGACCTACGGGCTGGAACGGATCGCCATGTACCTTCAGGGGGTGGATAATGTCTATGACCTGAAATGGAATGAAAAGGTCGCCTACGGCCATGTTCACCACCAGCAGGAGGTGGAGCAGTCCACCTACAATTTCGAAATCGCCGATGTGGAGATGCTTCTGGATCTCTTCAAAAAATACGAGTCCGAGGCGGAGCGGATCATTCAGGCGGGGCTGGTGCTGCCGGCCTATGAATACTGCCTGAAGTGTTCCCATACATTCAACCTTCTGGACGCCCGGGGGGCCATCAGCGTCACCGAACGGACCGGCTATATCGCCCGAATCCGCAATCTTGCCAGAGCCTGCGCCCAAGCCTACCTGAAACAGCGGGAATCCATGGGATATCCGCTCATGGAAAAGGGATGAAGATGAGCACACTACTGATCGAAATCGGAACGGAAGAGATTCCGGCGGGATACATTAAACCGGCATTGGCGGGGTTTGAAGCCCTGCTGCTGAAGAAACTGGACGACGCCCGGATCGGCCGCGGCGCCTCCCGGGTCTACGGAACCCCCAACCGGCTGGCGGTGATGGTGGATGCGGTCGGTGGGCGCCAGGAATCGATCACCACCGAGGTGGTGGGCCCTCCGGAGAAGGTGGGCTTCGACGGAGCGGGGAACCCCACGGTGGCGGCGGAAAAATTCGCCGAAAAGGTGGGCATTCCGGTCACCGAGATTCACGTCAAAGAGACCGAAAAGGGGCGGTACCTGTGTGCCGAAAAGACCGAAGCGGCCCGGTCCACGGTCGAAATCCTGGCCGAAGCGGGCCCGGAGGTGATTCGAAACATTCCCTTTCCCAAGACCATGAAATGGGGGGAACTGCGGGTCCTTTTCACCCGGCCCATCCATTCCATTATCGCCCTGCTGGGAAAAGACGTGATCCCCTTTGCCTACGGCGAAATTCACACCGGAAATCAGACCGCCGGCCACCGGTTCATGCACCGAGACCGGGTCACTATTCAGGAGCCGGAAGAATATGTCGATAAACTGAGGGCGGCCTCGGTCCTGGCCGACCTGGAGGAACGTAAAACAGCCGTGGAAAAGGCCCTGCATGAGGTGGCCCGAAAGGTGGACGGCGAAATCCTCACCGACCCGGAGCTGGTGGACACGGTCACCAATCTGGTGGAGTACCCGGTGGTAACGGCCGGGCGGTTCGACACCGGATTTCTGGAGGCGCCCGACGAGGTGCTGATCACCGCCATGCGGGAGCACCAGAAATATTTCGCCGTGGTCGACCCCGAGGGCAAACTCAAGCCGGCCTTTCTGGTGGTGAACAACACTCAAGCCAAAGACATGGACCTGGTGACCACCGGCCATGAACGGGTGCTTCGGGCCCGGCTCTCGGACGCCCGGTTTTTCTTTCGCGGAGACCGCAAAACCCCGATGACCGAGTGGGTGGAAAAACTCAAAAAAGTGCTGTTTCAGGCCCGGCTCGGGACGG
>JAABSQ010000289.1 GCA_011390315.1 Desulfobacteraceae bacterium | reverse complement strand
GATTTCAGGATCGATGCGCCAGGTAAACAGCGGCGAAAACAGATATACGACCATATAAGACAAGCCGACATGGCCCAAAAAAGGGGTAAAAGCCGCCGACAAAATAACGATCAGGTTTGACCGAAACACCCACGGTTTACGGCTCATCAGCCGCCCCATATGGATATAGTGAATCGAATAGAGATTCATCAAAATCGCCGTGACCAGCATGAGACTGAAGCAGAACAGCCCCCAGAACACCACCCACCCACCGGGCTCCCTCAGGGTCTGATGGAACATAATCAGCGGCGCCGTCACCAGCAGGGCTGCGGCCGGTGTCGGCAACCCCTTGAAAAAGCCCGGAATCGGGTTTTTGTCTAGGGTGAAGTAGATTAATCGTGCGATTCCCATCAGCCCGTAGAGGACGGCGATGGGCCCCGCTGCCAGTTTCTGAATGAATCCGTGGGGGACCTCCGCAAAGGTAATGTAGAAGATCCAGGCCGGCACAATACAGAAACTGACCCCGTCGGCCAGGTCATCCAACAGGTTTCCCAGGTTGATTCGCCGGGAGGAGGCCGAAGCGGAATCCGGCATCGGTTCTGTCAATCCCAGCTTCCTGGCCACGGCGCCGTCCAGTTTATCGAACATGGCCGCCCCGATCAACAGAAGATAGGCTTCCCGGAGCCGGTACTGATAGGCGAAAAAGACCGCCAGAAGCCCCATCATGGCGTTCATGACGGTGAGAGCGTTGGGGAAAACGGACAGGATTTTCCGGCGCAGGTCGGTGTCCTCCAGGCAGAGTTCATCCAGGCAGTAGGATCCGTATTTTCGGCTGTAGGTGGCGATGGAGCCGAAGGTGATCACAAAAAAGATGATTTCGATAAAAAACAGGTTGCGGACCGGAATCTCCCCCAGCCAGGAGATCCACGGATAGATTTTGGACGGCGGGCCCATGGGGGCCTCCGGAATAAAAAAGGCGTGGGCGAAGAGCAATGCGCCGACCGGGGCCGCCACCACCGTCCGCAATCGGGTGTATTCGGCCGGTTCGGGCTCCTGTCCCTGGCGAATGGCGAAACTTCGCATGAAACTGGCGAAGTTATCCCGCACCAGCACCGTGACGCACATCAGAAGCACGAATATGGCATGAAGCAGTTCCAGCCGGCTGTGCTCCGGTGAAATAAAGACCAGCCGCCACATCACCCCCACCGCCACCAATGGGAAAATAATCGAATAGACCAGTTTGTCCATGAGGCGGTCCGCCAGATGGGCCAGGGTGGGGTGGGGTTCGAACCGGGCCGCGAACCACCCGTCCACCAGATCAAAAGTCATGGAAATGAATAGAAAGGTCACACCCAGTGTGTAGAGCACCGGACTGCGGTTCCACATAACGGCGACGGCGCAGAGCATGCCGGCGAATACCAGCAGAGGGCGGCTGTAGACCAAGACAGCGGTGGTTTTTTGGGGCAGGCGAAGTTTGGGAGCCATATTTCCCTTTCTTTTAAGCGAAATCGCATGAGCCACGGCATGAATGGGCCTGGTACCGGACCCCTTTCAGAATGCCCGATCATGTCAAAAAGCGGATCGGGTGTCAAGAAAACAGGGCATGATCACCGTTTCGGCCGCCATCACTCAGGCTTGGCCGAAACGATGATCAAAGCCGGAAAACAGACCGCCTCGGTTAGAGCGATGTCTTTAAGGCCGATCGGGGTCAAGCCGCCGGAATATCAATAAATCAGGGCCGGCACCCAGGTTTGGCCCCCTTTGGGTTTGACCGCCACATCGGTGAACCAGAGTTTAAAGGATTCGTCCGCGCCCCGATGCATCAAAGAGATCGTGATCGGCCCGACACTGGCGTGTTGATCCCAGGTGGCGGCCCGGGTCGGTTCCCCGGCTCCGCCTTTGTGATAGGTCCATTGCTTGATGAGATAATCGGGGCCGTAATAGAGCTTATACATATCCCCAGGAGTATACCCCTCGTCCGGCGGATAGGTGACCGTGATTCGATTGGCGCTGCCGGAGCCGATCGGCAGGGGGTGAATGCCGTCTTCGGAAAGGGTGATGCCGGCATCCCATTTTAAATGGAACGGAAACAGCAGCCAATACTGATCGTTGATGAACCAGTGGTCGATTTTTTTATTGAACCGGTCCGATTCTCTTCGATTATAGGTGGTTTCCATCGGCTTTCCATCAGGGCCGGTTCCCTTGAAAGTAACCTGGCCGGATTCCGGTTCCCACACCCAGGATCGTTGAATAGTTTTGCCGTTGATGACCACGTTGAAGGTATAGCGGATGGCCTCCAGACGATCGAAAGCCTGAACGCCATAGGCCCGGGCGATTTTGCTGCCGGGGTCGTCCCCCGAGTACCTGGCGGTATTCGCGGTAGTGCCGCAGGAAACGGTCACAAAGCAGAGGAACAAAACCGCCGGCATCTGAAAATAATCCATTTTCATCATTACTCTCCTTTTTTTGATTTTCAGGTCTAAATCATCCGTTCGCCTCATCTTTCCAAGGAAAACCGTGGATTTCATCTTCGGATAATTTTCTTCAAATTAACACACGCCCTTAAAAATGCAATTCACAATACCCCTGAGGGTTGTTCAGGTAAAAATTCTTGACACATAAGGATCAATAGAATAATGCTCTACAAGAAAGCTAAAAATGGAAATATTAGACGAAATAAGTATAAAAATATTGAACATCCTTCAGAAGAAGGCCCGAATCCCCAATGTGGAGGTCGCCCGCCAGGTGGGCATGGCCCCGTCGGCGGTTCTGGAGCGCATCCGCAAGCTGGAAAAGCAGGGGGTGATCGACGGGTATGAGGTGCGGCTGAATCCGGAGCGGTTCGGACGGAGTCTGATCGCCTTTGTGTTTGTGCGGGTGGATGAATCTTCCGGGGCCGGGGTGGGCGAACGTCTGGCCGAGATTCTCGAGGTGCAGGAGGTCCACTTCACCGCCGGCGAAGACTGCTACCTGGTCAAGCTTCGAGCCTCGGACCCGCAGGAACTCGGCCGCTTGCTCAAAGAGAAGATCGCCGCGCTCCCCGGCGTTCGCGCCACCCGCACCCTCACGGTGCTCGAGACCCTGAAGGAGACCGCCCGAATCCCCATTCCCCGAACCCTACAGGAGAAGATGTAATCATGCCCATGTCCCAAGCATTCAAAGACCGGCTCTTTCCGGCCCTGGACCGGATCGCCGACCACTTCGGCACGCCGTTTCACATCTACGATGAAACCGGTATCCGCAACACCGGCGCCGCCCTCAAGCAGGCCTTTTCCGCACTCGACGGATTCCGCGAATACTATGCGGTCAAGGCCCTGCCCAATCCGAGGATTCTTGAGATCATGCAGGGCATGGGATTCGGATTCGACTGCAGTTCCATCCCCGAACTGATGTTGAGCCGCCGGATCGGGGCATGGGGTGAAAACATCATGTTCACCTCCAACAACACCAGCAAAACGGAATTCGAGGCGGCCGAGGCCGACGGCGGATGCATCCTCAACCTCGACGATATTTCCCTCATCCCCAAGGTCCCCCATTTTCCCGAACTGGTCTGCTTCCGCTACAACCCCGGCCCCCGCCGCACCGGAAACGCCATCATCGGGGTGCCCGAAGAGGCCAAATACGGCGTGGCCCACGACCAGATTCTCGAGGCCTACCGGCAGGCCAAGCAAAAGGGCGCGGCCCGGTTCGGGCTCCACACCATGCTCGCTTCCAACGAGCTCAACCACGCCTACATGGTCCAGACCGCAGACATGCTCCTGGAACTGGCCGAAGAGATCGGCAAAGAACTCGACATCACCTTTGAATTTATCAATATCGGCGGCGGCTTCGGGATTCCCTACCGGCCCGACCAACACCCCATGAACATCGACGCCCTGGGCCGGGAGATCACCCGACACATTCAAAACTTCCGAAAACGGACCGGCTATGCCCCGCGTCTCTACATGGAAAGCGGCCGATTCATGACCGGCCCCCACGGGGTGCTGGTGACCCGGGCCATCAACCACAAAAATATCTACCGAAAATACATCGGAGTGGATGCCTGCATGTCGGCCCTGATGCGTCCCGGGATGTACGGAGCCTATCACCACATCGAGATCCCCGGAAAGGAAAATCCCTCCGAAACCGAGGTGGTGGACGTGGTCGGCTCCCTCTGCGAAAACAACGACAAGTTCGCCGTCCGGAGAGAACTGCCCCCCATCGATGAAGGTGATCCGGTGGTGATCCAGGACACCGGGGCCCACGGGCATTCCATGGGCTTCACCTACAACGGCAAGCTGCGTCCCCAGGAACTCCTGCTTCGTTCCGACGGCACGGTGGAGCGCATCCGCCGGGCCGAAACCCCGGCCGATTACTTTGCCACCCTCGATTTCGCCCCGGAAGCGATGAAGACCGACATCGGCTGGCGGCGGTGACCCACGGCGCCGCACTGGTGGTTCTGGAAACCTTCGACCCGGTGGAGGTGATGGCCGCAGTGGAGGCGGAAAAATGCACCGCTCTGTACGGGGGCGCCCACCATGTTTATCGCGGTGCTTCAGCACAAGCTCTTCGAGAAATTCGATTTTTCCTCTCTTCGCACCGGCATCATGGCCGGCTCCCCCTGTCCCATCGAGGTGATGCGGCAGGTCATCGACCGAATGCACATGACCGACATCACCATCTGCTACGGGCTTACCGAGGCCTCGCCGGTGATCACTCAGACCCGGGCCGACGACGACATCCGGCGGCGGGTGGAGACGGTGGGCCGGGTCATGCCGGCCATCGAGGTCAAGATCGTCGATCCGGAAACCGGCGACACCCTGCCAGCCGGCCGCCAGGGAGAGGTCTGCTGCCGCGGCTACAATGTTATGAAGGGCTATTACAACATGCCCGAGGCCACGGCCGAGGCGATCGATCCCGAG
>JAABSQ010000288.1 GCA_011390315.1 Desulfobacteraceae bacterium | reverse complement strand
GGTGGATGGAAAAAGGTTTTGAGTCCTGCAAGCAAATAAGAAGGATTTAGGTAATGATTTATATTCATAATTGTATCCACCCCATTTTGAATTGTCAATACTTAACTCGATTAAATACGGCCCTGTCCGAGCAGAAAAAGGTCCAAGGGGCCGAGACATCATCGACTTTGACAGATGCCGATTCCAGGAGTACAAATGACGGACGTATCAATTGACGATCCTTTAAAGGAGTGCTGAATGCCACCAAAATATACCCTGCAACCTCTCTTTTCTTTTCAGGACCAAAACGATTACCTCCGCTTCCGGGATATTCTCCAAAATATCGGGTTCAATGAACACTCCATAATCGAAACCTTAAACATCAAACATCTCCCTTCTCTTGGGGAAAAGGACATCGCTCTGCTTCAAAAAAGAACCGAAGGCGGTTCACCTCTCGATACCTTGATCCGGCTTTTCTTGATCGAGAGCCCCTGCCCCGTTCAGAATGTCCGCAAAGCCCTCAAACCGATGAAAATAGAGACATTAGCGGAAGCAGATCTCATCTGCATTGATGGATCGGATGTTTATGGAAAGGTCAAATTGCTTCCCTTCAAAGGGCTCATCATTGCCTTTGATCAACCTCGAATGCTCCTGACCGATCAGGCCACCGAATACGTGATGGGCATCGGCAGCAGCACCATCACCCTGGCGAATCTTACCATTCGAAGACCCGTTCAAAAGGCCCTGGATCTCGGCGCCGGTTGCGGTATCCAAGCTCTGCTGGCGGGGCATCATGCCGAACAGGTGTGGGCCACCGATCAAAACCAGAGGGCCGTCCGACTGGCCGATTTCAATGCCCGGCTCAACGGAATGGACCACATCACCTGCCTTGAAGGAGATTTTTTTGAACCGGTCCGTGATCAGCGATTCGATCTGATCGTCACCAACCCACCATTCGTGATTTCACCGGAAAACCGCTATATTTACCGAGACGGCGGCATGGTCGGGGATGAACTCATAAGAAAAATCACCCGCCAAGCCTCCGATTATCTCTCGGACGGCGGATTCTGCCACATCCTCTGCAACTGGGCGGAGAAGGCGGATGAGGATTGGAAAGAACGGCTTCGATCTTGGTTCGAGGGCTCTCAATGCGACGTATGGGTGATCCGCTCTGAAACCCGAGACGCCGCGACGTATGCGTCCACCTGGATTCGGCATACCGAAAAAAAAGCGGTCGAAGACTTCGCACGCCGGTTCGAAGAATGGACCGATTATTATGAACGGCAATCGATCCGGTCTATCGGCGCCGGCATAATCACCCTCAGAAAATCTTCCGGACGGTCCGCATGGTTTCGGGCTGAAGACGGACCGGAAAGGATGATGGGCCCTTGCGGAGAAGATATCGCCACAGGATTCGCCATTCAGGATTATCTGGAGTCCATATCCCAGGATATCGATCTGATGCAGGCGGTTCTTCAGGTATCGCCAAAAACCCGTCTCGATCGGGAAAGCATCCCCACTGACCAGGGGTGGATGGATCAATCCTTCCGCCTTCACCTTTCAGAAGGATTGGCCTATTCCGCCAATGCCGATCCGATCGTGGCCAATCTGCTGGTCAAGTGTAATGGCCGGACACCGCTAAATACTCTGGTACACCAAGCGGCCAATGCCCTAAATGAGCCGGTTGAAAAACTCACCAGCCCTTTATGCGGCATCGTCCGATCGCTGATTGCCCAGGGATTTCTGATGCCGATTCATCTCACTCCGAGGGATGTATCCGCGGAATCCGCTGACGGCAGCACACGAGATACGCACACCTCCTGAAAGCCGGGGTGATCCACATCCGGCACGCTCCGAGCCGAATAGGTGGTGAGCGGCATCAGACCTCGGGAAGGTGAAAATTGCCGGCCGGGATCAGCAGCCAGAACTTCGCAGCCCTCACCGACGAGCTTTCTCAGCCAGTGGAGACCATGCCGGGAGAGCCGGGTCGTGTACCAGATATCCCCGGCCAGGATCAGGTCCCATCCTCGGTTTTCACTGAAGATCAGATCCTCGCACACCGTGTCCACATCGACGCCGTTGATCCGCCCGTTTATTAAAATGGCGGCAATCGCCACAGGATCGATATCCGACGCCAGCACCGACGCGGCGCCGGTCTTGGCCGCGGCGATGGCGGTAATACCGCATCCCGATCCAAAATCGAGAATGCGTTTGCCTTTTGCCAGATCCGGATTATCCAGAAGATACCGGGCCAGCGACTGGCCCCCGCTCCAGGCAAAGGCCCAATAAGGGCGCTGAATATCGGAAGCCGTGGATTCAGGATCGAATGCATGCCACAAATCCGAAGTGGGTTTCAAGAGATGAAGCTGTATTTCCGGCGCCAAGGGCGCTGTGGCGAGCTCCGTATTTTTGAAGATGAATTGATCGATAGCAGATCCTTCACAGCCCACGGCGTTGCCCTCTTTATTCACATCTATCGAATTACGCCTTTTTTGGAGAATACGCCAGCAGATGGTCCGGAATGATATAACCCCTTTCCATCAGCTTCCGAATAATGCCGAGCACCGATTCCGTTATTCGCTCGGGCTCCACACCCAATGCATCCGCAAGCTCTTCGATCAATTCTGCCAATGGTCTTTTGCTGTTGCAACGACCCAGCAATCCGATCAGTCGACCATCAACATTGCCGGTGTAATGAATGCCCCGGGTCATGGTCAGAACCAGTTTTTCCACTCCCCAACCGTCGCTAGCAGGCCGGGAGTGCTGCTTCAGGCGAACAAAATCAGATAGTGAAAATCTTGTCCCAAGAAGCGCCTCTTCTGAAGCCGTCGAGGAAAAATCCCGCAAATGAAATCCCAAGTGAATAAACTTGTTCGTCTCCTCATCCAGATATTCGCCATCCTCGTCAAACCGATACCAAGGTTCAGCTCGTTCTGTTTTTCGCATGCTGATGAATCCGGTGCTGACAGACTCGATGTTCTTTTCTTGGTAGTATTTCGTCCAGTCTTCCCATCGTTTTATATAGGTATCCCCGTCCAGCTTTTCCGCCTCATTCAGCCAATTGGTCGCATAAGAGGTCGGACTTTCTGTAGCCAGTTTAAGGATCCAAGCATCACACCCGCTGCTTTGAAACCAATTTTGAAACCGCTCCTCCCAAGGAATTCCCCGAAAGTGGGCCCATTGGGCGTTCAGCTGACAGAATCCGCCGCGATTGAGAAAGCGGGGCGCTTCCCGTATAATCCGCTCCACGAACCCATCCCCATCCATTCCGCCGTCGCGGAAAACCAACCGATTCTCCGGTGAAATGGCGAACGGCGGATTCACCACCATCAAATCGAAACCTTCTTCCTGAACCGGTTCGAACAGGCTCCCCATACGGAATTCAATATTTCCTATACCGTTCAGATCCGCATTGAAGGCGGCGATATTGAGCGCCCTCGGGTTGACATCGGTGCTGATGACCCGGTCGCTGTGAGAGGCGCATAAAAGCCCCTGAATGCCGCAACCGGTGCCCATATCCAGCACCTGACCGACATCATGCCTGAGCGTGGCATGAATCAGCCGGATGGAAGAGGGGCCCGGTCCATGCACATGGTCGGGTTTGATCTTCTGATTTCTGTCTTTGTGCGACGGATCGAAGGCCACCCGCAAGGGGCCCGATGGAATCATCCGAAAATTGGAGTGAACCGAATCCTCCCCCTCAAATCGAAGAAGCCCGGTATCAACCCAGGATGATATGGTCATGGGGGCCACCGCCCGTTGAACGCTCGGCCTGTCCACGGGCACGTTCATTACCAAAAGGCGGATTAGCGTTTCCAGAGGGGATCCCCCCGCAGTCAAACGGAGCAGACGCGGGAATTCTTTTTGATTCACCCGAACCGAATCCTCCTGACTCAGGTGATCCAGTATGCCCTTTTCATTGAAATCGGCTGTTTTCAGAACCTCCCGCATACCGTTGATCAGCTCCGTATTCAGAGTAAAGGGTCCCTGTTCGATTCTCGAATTCATAGCGATGCTTCCCAGCGGCCGACAAGCCGAGTCGGCGGATCGGATATGGATTGAAATCGTCCGAGTCGAACGAAGTCTTGATTCTTATACGAAAGGAGCGGAATGAATCCCCGCTCCAGAATTACATGGGCGGTTCTTTCAGGGATTAAATACTCGGCGCAGGGTTTCACTCGCGATTCACCGGCCGTTTTGTAGATATGCAGGGGAAGCCCTTTCAGTTCCAAAACAGGGCCGGAACTAAAATCCAATCCCTGCCGGGAAAAAGTTTTGCCGAGCAGGTAAGCGGCAGCGAATGCCGGATTTCCCCATAAATAATAATCATGGATCGGTTCTCCAGGCATTTCTTCAAAATCGAAGCGTTCGGTCGGATCTGTCTCTTCTCCGTATGGAAGCCGCAATAGAAAACGCGGCAGCAGAAGGCCTAATGCGGATGCCTCATCCAAATGACGAAGGGCCTCCCAGGCCGTCTGGATGTGCGCATCGAAGTTGAGAGTCCAATCGGATGAATCCATGGTGTCCGCCAACGATTTGCACCCGAGCAGGGTTTCATCTGCGGCTGAGAAAAATGGCGCACCTGCATGGTAGGCGATCTTGGCCATTCGACCCAGGGTTTGGATATCCTCGATGTGAGGACCGAAGAAAAATGAGCCGGCCACCGCCGACCAGGGGTCCGCTCCGGGGGTTTCCACCGTCTGCTCAACGAGAATCCGGTAAGCCCCGGAGGAGGTCAAATCCTCATCTGCTGTCAGATCTGCGGCCAGTTCCTTCTGGGCGACATCCAGGACATAGACCTTTAAAGAATCATCGGTTTCCAAATCTGAAATAAGCCGATACAGGGCCCGCCAATTCGCCTCCAATGCCTGAAAATCCGGATCATGAAGGATTTTTCGCATGACATCCGAGATGGCGGCCTCCACCGAG
>JAABSQ010000287.1 GCA_011390315.1 Desulfobacteraceae bacterium | reverse complement strand
GGTGCGAACCGATAATCGGCCAGTTGGTAGGTACCCGGAATCTGCGCTTGAATGTCGAACAAGGCCCAGGGAATCCGGGGATCGGCGAAATGATCCCGGAATGAAGAAAGCAGGTCGGCGAATACCGAGTGGTGGTCGGAGGTCTTTTTTTGATAGAGTTGAATGAGCGCGGCGGTCCGGGAGGCGGAGGCATAAAGCAACACCCCTTTTCCGCCGATATTTTCCCCCTGCCAGGAGAAGGCGACGGCTTCATCTTCAGGCGATCGGTTCCCCCGCTGCTTCAGCGCCCATGTCCAGGATTCCGGTACGGGAATTTCCGTTACGGATTCGGAAAGCTTTTTCTGGTGGCGGTCGGCCAGGCGGCGAAGCTGCCGCTCCGTTGAAAACCGCCCCTGGATGCGGTTCCATTTGACTTCCAGAATCGGCGCCGCATCGGATTCGAACATCAGGTAGTTTTTTCCGATTTTCGCCGGTTCCCAAGGCTCGGGAATAGAAAAAGAGATACCGTTCCAGGCCACCCGCTTCAGAAACTTGGCCCTATTTTTGGGCTTGAGGCCGGACATCTCTTTAATCAATAAAAGGCGGGAAAACGGGCATCCAATCCGCTCATGAACGACATCCCCCGGTATGCCTGCATGACCCTGACCCTGGAGCCGAAGGGCTGGAAATCACGATCCGCCTTATTCCGGCAACAGCTGATCCCAGTCGAGGGGCCGCTTTTGAATGCCTCGGCGATCGCCGATATCCTCATGGGTCTTTTCCCGTTGCCGTTCACAGCAATCATATTCCGCCTCCAGAAGATCGGAATGGGTCAGTTTAACGGAGTTGCCGATCTTTTCCCCTTCCTTATGCATATTATGCTGAAGAATCAACCCGATGCGGTTGTTGTCTTTGTCAATGAAATACCACTTCCATGCCAACCGCACATGAAATGGATCTCCCCGCCATTCATCGGGTTCTCCGAAACGCTCCTTGTATTTATTCAGAAGTTTTTGGAAAAATTTCTTGGACGGATCCTGATATTTGAGTTTGATTCGAATAACCCGTTTTTCGGCGGTGCACGTACCATAATAGATCAGACCGCTTTTAAATCCTTCGATTTCTTTGGCTTCCACCTCTTTGAGACACTCCATATGGCGAATCGGCATCACCGTGCCCTCTCGAAGCTGATCCTGGCATTTTTCTATTTTATCTCCCAGAACGAATCCCCCCAGTGAATGCGGAACGGTGACCGCCGATGCGGCGCCGGACAAAAGAAGAAATGCGGCGATGATGCACCCGATAGTGGTTTTTCTCATGGCTGCCTCTGCTTTTCTGGCCGAATGTGGTTTTCGGACGTTCGACGACCAACCCGAAAGCCCGATTTTAAATCGATAGGAATAGTATAACCATAAAATGGTGAAATATCAAAGCGGCAAAAGGAAGGCCCTTTTCCCGGCATTCGGCGCTTTTCCCGCTGAAATCAATACGCCAGCCGGCCCAGGGATTTCATGATCAGTGTGAAGGCCATGGCGAACATGCCCATGAGGCCCATGCCGCAGGAAAAACCGGCCAGAAGCACCGGCGCGTACTGGCGCCACATGGCTCCGTAGCGCTTCATAAAGAAAAACCGCCCCAGCAGGGCGCCGGCCACTTCCAGAATCGCGCCGTGGGGCGTGGTCTGGCCCAGGCCGCGCACCACACCGTACACCAGCATCACCGGCATGCCCAGCAGAACCAGAATACCGTAAATGATGACTCCGAATCCGGCCCCGGCGGTCACATAACTTCCCTTCAACGCCTGAAAAAACATGGAATTGCCCTCCAGGGTGGAGGTCTGCATCAAGAACGAATTGAGGGCCTGCAAATGCCAGAGTTCCTGGGCATAGGGATAATTGGTCGAGGGGATGGGGGCGAGGCGCCAGATAAACTGAGAAAACAGAAGGCTTGAGATCATCACCACCGGAAAGACCACGATTTCCGCCTTGATCACGCCCCGAATGCTGGTGCCGGTAAGCTCGATTTGACGGAACTGCACCGTGGCTTCGCCGTAGTTGTGAATCGGGATGGGGGCATACCAGATTTCGATGCCCTGGTATCCGAAAAACCGGGCCCCGGCGATAAAGCTGGCCTCCCGAATCATCGGAAGGGTAATGAACTGGCCCGCGATCCCCTCCATGCGTGCGGTAATGTAGGACACCAGGGGGGTATACACAAACCCGTATCCGATAAAGAAAATCCATGGAAAATTGGGGACCAGGAACACACAAATTCCGATGTAAGCGAAAGTGGAAAAGACATAGATGCCGACGGAGATCCAGAAATTAAAATCCCCCCGGCCGGGGGGCGGATTGAACAGGTCTTTCAAACTCCCCCGGTTGGTGTTTTCGGCTTTTTTCTGAAAAGAGCGCACCACATGCCAGATCCCCACCAGGGCGATGGCCAGCCCCAGCCCGAGGCCGAAGCTCATGTAAAAATCGAAATTGTTGGCAAAGACGGTATCCACCGTCTCCATCCCCGGGTGCCAACGGTTGAGAATGCCGTGCCGGTACAGCACCGGATTGGCGAAGATGGTGATGACCAGCCCCACGAATCCGCCCATAACCGCCCAAAAGGGAAGCACCATTCCCAGAAAGAGCAGCCCCAGATCGAGCTGAATACCGGTGGCCACCGCCGGCAGCACATCTTCGGTGTACTGGGTCAGTTCGATCCAGGGAATAGGGATCAGCCGAATCGATTCGGTGAAAAGCAGACCCGAGAGCTGCGGCAGCAGCACATAAACCGATCCGAAGGCCAGCCCGATGACCCCGCCGATGGAAAAAACCCGCCACTTCCAGCTCTTTTCCTTATCTTCGGTGGATTCGGCCAGGGCCATGGTGCCGAGAGCGCCCACCGGGGCCATGGGAAAGGGGAGCTTTTCCACATCCGAGGTGATTCGATAGAGGGCGTATCCCAGTCCGAAATGATCGATGCGCTGAATGATCTGGGAGCCGACCAGAAGCAGTATCGGGACAAGCCAGTCCCGGTGAAAAAAGGTCCGCTCCACCAGAGAGACCGATTCGGGCGGCGGCGCCACCCACCGGGGGATGAATTCGGTCACCCCCAGCATTTTGGCCGCATCCGACTGCACCAGGTACTGGTTCCAGAGCAGGCCCTGAAAGGGAGAGGCCAGGGCCGCCCCGGCCATGTAGTAGAGGAGAAAGATCTCCTGCTGCTTGAGTTCGGTATAGGAGCGTTTGGCGATTTCGGCAAAAAGGATAATGGTCACCCACCGGGCCGCCGGGCCGATGCCGGAGCCGATGACCAATTGCAGGTACATGCTTCCCGGCATCATCAGAAAGCCGATGAAGACGCCCCCGATGATGGTCTTCCAGTCGAACCCCTCTTCAAAATGGTCCGGCTGGGGAAGAAGATCCCGATATTCCTGAAGTTCTTTATCCTCGTACATGATTCGGCCGAAATGAACTGTGCGGGTTCAAAACAGGATGAAAACGAAACCAGGGCGGTCTCCCTGCCGGATGGATAATCCGGCGGAAGATCTCAATAGGGCGGTTTATACCCTTTGGGCACCCGAAACACCTTTTGTCGAATCGGTTTTCGCACCACCTTGGTCAGGGTGATGGTTTTTGTGAGCCCTCCTTCCAGTTCCATCACCGTCCGGACCGGAAAACCGTCGAGCTTGTGCATCCTCCCGACGATCCCCATCTGAAACAGGGGATTGTCCCGAATCACCTGTGTCAAACGGTCGTTGATGGCCTTCAGTTCCCGGTACCCCTCCACCTCTTTGGAGATCCACTGTTCGTATTCCCGGCCCATGAGGGTGACCCGGTATTTCCGGCAGGTGTAACCGGCGATCTCTTTGGTTTCCTCGGTGGGCCGGGCCTCGATCTCCTCTTTGAGCCCTTCGGGAATCTTGCCCACCGCGTCCATTTTCATCTCCAGGAACATCTTATCCCGGGTGTTCAGGACATATCCGGTCATGGTCTTGAAATCGGCGATCATGACGTTTTCGCCGATATCCACCCGGGTGCGATCCGGGGTGTAATAATTGCGGATGGTCTTTTTCTTGTCGCGCCGGCCTTCCCCTCTGACCACCTGTTCGCATTCCCAGTAGATATCCGCCCACGCAACGGCCGCACCCGAAAAAACCAGCATCGTCGCCAAGGCCGCCGCTGTTTTCCATTTACTCAATACCATCTGCTGTCTCCATCAAAAATCTTTTTCTATTCCTCCCCGGCGAACCAAGGAATGTGCTTTCAGAAAAATCGCTATCCGTCTCCGCGGTTTTGATCCTCGTTTCGGCCGGGCCTTACGCCGGACCTTACATGGACCCGCCCATGATCACTTTTTTGTATCCTGCGGGCACCTCAAACAGCTCCGGTTTCAGAGGTTTTTCCTCGATCTTTTTCAGGGTGGTCACGGTGGTCATGCCCATGAAATCCATCTCGGTTCGCACCGGAAACCCGTCGAGCTGATCCATCAGGGCGGCCATGTTCATCTGGCGAAGCACCGGGCTCTTGTCCATCATCTCTCCCATCTTTTTACTCATCTCCCGCAGGGTCTTGTACTCTTTGATGTCCCGGGTCACCCAGTAGACCCCTTCTCCCATGGGCATCTTCACATTGTACTTACGGCACGGAAAACCGGCGATCTCCCGGGTCTCGTCCGTGGCGGTCACCTCCATGCCGTCGGTCATCCCCTTCATCATTTCGTCCATCTCCTGCCCCTGAGGGCGCGCCTTCAGGTCCGTGACCGTATAGGTTTTCTCCATCGGGTTCAGGTTGTACATGGTCATGGCATCGAAATTCATGATCATGATGGAATCCCCGGTTTCGGTCCGCATCGCATCCTCGGTAAAGTAGTTTTTGACCACCTCGGTTTTGTTGAACTGCTCCAGGGCGGCCTTGGGCATGTTGGGCGGCATCCCTTCGGGCACCCCCTTT
>JAABSQ010000286.1 GCA_011390315.1 Desulfobacteraceae bacterium | reverse complement strand
AATGCTTGAAGGGCGCAGATGGGATCGACTTCGGTGACCCAGACCTGAGCCTTGAGGCCGGCCAGGGCCTCTGCACAGCCCTTGCCCACGTCGCCGAAGCCCAGGACCAAGGCGGTTTTGCCGGCGATCATGACGTCGGTGGCCCGTTTGATGCCGTCCACCAGGGACTCCCGGCAGCCGTAAATATTGTCGAATTTGGACTTGGTGACCGAGTCATTGACGTTGATGGCCGGAACCAGAAGCTCGCCCCGTTCGCTCATCTGATAAAGCCGATGGACCCCGGTGGTGGTCTCTTCGGAGACGCCTTTCCATTCCGCCACGACCTTGTGCCAGAATTTCGGGTCTTCCTGAAGGGTCTTTTTCAGCAGGGCGTTGATCATTTTAAGCTCTTTGTTATCGGTGGGCTCGTCTAGCATGGCCGGGTTTTCTTCCGCATAGTAGCCCCGGTGGATCAGCAGGGTGGCGTCGCCGCCGTCGTCGACCACCAGATTGGGGCCTTTACCGTCGGGCCATGTGATGGCTTTTTTCGTGCACCACCAGTATTCTTCCAAAGTTTCTCCCTTCCAGGCGTAAACCGGAATGGAGCGTTTGGCGATGGCCGCGGCGGCGTGGTCCTGGGTGGAAAAGATGTTGCAGGAGGCCCACCGGACGTCGGCGCCCAGCTCCTCGAGGGTTTCGATCAGGACCGCCGTCTGCACCGTCATATGCAGACTGCCCATAATTCGAACCCCTTTGAGCGGCTTGTCGGGGCCGTATTTTTCGCGGGTGGCCATCAGGCCGGGCATTTCCTGTTCTGCGATATCGATTTCCTTGCGCCCGAATTCGGCCAGTTCGATATCGCGGATTTTGTAGTCGGTATTGGATTCCATCAGCATAAAAATTCCTCCTAGATTCGATTCAAAATTTGATTGGTTTCTTCCATAATTTTTCTCCAGGCTTCAAGCGGCAATGCCGCGCCCAGATGTTCTACCACGTGTCTTCCCAGCAACGCCCCGGTTTTGGCGCAGGCATCGACAGGATGATGATTGATGAGGCCGTATAGAAACCCGGCGGCCCAGAAGTCGCCGGCGCCGGTGGTGTCGACTGCCCGGTCGGTCATAAAGGCGGGCACATGATGGGCCCCGGCGGCGTCCCGGACCAGGGCCCCCTTCTTGCCGAGTTTGACGGCGGCGATGGAGCAGAGCTTTCCCAGTTCATCGAGCCCGTACTCGGGGTCGTCCTTGCCGCAATAGACCGCCGATTCCTCCTCATTGGCGAACACCACATCCACATAATTTTTCAAAATGCCGGGGAGTGCTTCCCGGGCGTGGTCCACGACCTCGAAAGACCCGAGATCCAGGCTCACCCGACAGCCGGCCTCTTTGGCGGCTTTCAGAACCGCCAGAATCAGCTCCGGATTGAATAAAAGGTAGCCTTCCACATGAACATGATCGCAACCGGCAAAATCCTCCGGGTGAATATCCTCGGGGGAAAAAGCCATGGCGGCGCCGAGGTCGGTCCGCATGGTTCGCTCCGAATCCGGGGTGACCAGGCTGAGGCAGCTGGCGGTGGCGGCGTTTCCGTCCAGTTTGAACCGGGAGCAGTCGCCGCCGATTTGTTTGAAGTAATCCCGGTAATAGGCGCCGTTTTCATCCCGCCCCAGTTTCCCCATGAATGAACACCGCAAGCCCATGCTGGTCAGAGCAAAGGTGGTGTTTCCGGCCGAACCGCCGGTGGCCTTGACCGGTTGCCCGCCGATCATCGCCAGCAAGGACCCCATGGTTCTGGAATCCACCAGTTCCATTCCGCCTTTCTGCCCCGGAACCGATTTCACCATCTGCTCGGGAACCTCGATCACCAGGTCGACCACCGGAGATCCGACACCGATCATATGTATTCTATCGTTTTTCATATACAGCTCCTTAAGCTCCTTTTATATCTTCTTAAACGTAAGTATCCGATTATTAGTTAAATCAGATTTATACGAGTATCGCCTTGTTACCGTACGCTGGTCCGGGTCGCCCGAACCGGCGAATGCAACTTCTCCGATTGTGGTTTGTCACCGCATGTATTAATTGAAAAATCTTCGTTAAAAATTCACTTAAATGAAATCGGCTGATATTACGGGAGATGATTCTGATTGTGTGGGATCAAGTCTTGTGAATCATCCACGGCAGACAGGGGCGTCTGCCACATAATATCCCGTCACGGGAGGTAGTTTACCCATATAGTCCTTTGTGTTCAAAAGGTCTTCATCGTCTGAAACATGCCTGCTGAAAATCAATGATTTATCCATTCACTAAAACCGGCGGTATAAAAGGCCGTTTGAGAATGTAAATTACTCTCTATCAATCAAACAGAGCAATTATACTTTCTGTTCAAAGCTTTGTCAAGCCCTAATATACACAAAATCTCTTTTTTGCACAAAAATTTTTTGAACGTTATTTTTCTAAAGAAATACCTTCTTTTTTGAGAAGGTCTCGAAATCCCGCTTTGGCCAGTGCGGGATTCAGAAGAAGTTTTATTTTTTTGGTTCCCCTGGCATCCACAAAGGTGCTGTCCAGGGTCCATTCCGTTTTTTTCAGAACCTTGAGGCTGTCGTCGAGTAAGATAAAATGATAGTTCATCATGGCGAATGTCAGAGCGCCGAGAACGAGAACAATAATGATCGCATATTTCATGGTGAATTCCTTTCAAGGGTGTTTGTATACCGGACTTTTTCTACTAATTTTCATAACATGCGGTATTTTCGGGTTCAACCCCAAATATCAGGGGAAGACCCCCAGTCGACCGGCACTCGAACCATTTGACCCGCCTTATTCTTGAAAAGCAGGTAGCCGTTTTTCTTTCCGTACAAAAAAATATCCCGGGTGATCTCCACGTCCGTGCGGCAGTAATCGATGATTTCTCTAATCCGTCCTTCTTTCCACCATTTGAGGGCCTGGAGACCGTCGGCGCTCTTTTTGGCCCCCAAGGTATTTTGAGCCAGATGATCCAGGGAAAGCCGAAATCCGAGGCATTTATGTACTTCCTCCAACATGTCGAGGGTGGGAAGGCCGGCGAAATTGAAATCGGAATGGCCGCTCAAGACCCGGTAATCGAACCGTTTAATATTAAACCCTACCACCAAATGGAGCTGCTGAAGCCGCTTTATCAGCGCATCCACCTCATCCTGATGAAATTCGAAACAATCGTCATCCCGGGAATCATACAATACCACGCAGCTGATCCCCATGCGGTCGGCCCGGTGCCAGCCGCCCACCTCTTCGGCGGATCGCCGGGTCTCGATATCCAGAACCCCGAAATGAAAACCTTCCGGAGAAGGAGGCGCCTTCGGTTCGGAAGGAAAAGGATGGGTCGGTGTACCGATTCGAAGGGGGTCTGGTGAAGCCGGAGTGGAATCCGGAAGAGCGGGGGTGCTTGTCTCCCCGAGCCGACTGCTCTCGGGCGAATGAAGGAGCGTCAGGAGAAATGCGGCGGATGCCTTATCGATCGGCCGGTTGCCGGAACCGCACTTGGGAGAGTGTACGCAGGAGGGGCACCCGAACTCGCAGGTACATTCCAGTACCGTTTTCAGGGTGGCCTCCAGCAGGGCCTCGGCCTGTTGAAATGCCTGTCGGCTCAATCCGGCGCCGCCGGGAACCCCGTCGTAAACAAATACCGCCGGACCGCCCACCCGGGGATGAAAGGGAGTGGAGATGCCTCCCAGATCGTTCCGGTCGGCCATCACCAGGAGGGGGCAGATGCCGATGGCCGCATGCTCGATCGCATGAATGCCGCCCATGAAGTGGTGGTATTCGGATTCGGCCAGTCGTTGAATCCCGGCGGGAATTCGAAACCAGAGTCCCTCGGTCTCAAAAATGACCGGCGGCAGGTCCAACGGCAGGATGTTGATTTTTCTGCGGCCGTGAATCCGCCATTTTTCATACCCGGTGACCTGATCGGTTACCTTGAGCCGGCCGGTGTAAAACCGGGCCGCACCCACCGTTTTTTTATCGAACACCTCCAGAATCTCGGTGTCCTTGCGTCCCCGGACCCGGGTGTAATAATCCACCCGGGCGGGGGAAACCTTTACGGTTCGGGTATTGAGATTCAGAGTGTCCACCCGGTAGGTGATCCCGTTGTGAAGGTAGATCGCGCCGGGGTGGGTCTCCCGAAAGGCCCGCATACCGTCGATCTCTCCCCGGTGGACCCCGTCTTCGGCGGAGACGATCTCATACCGGTCGCCGGCGCCTCGAAGGTCCACATCCCGGTGGGGCCTTTTTCGCCGGGCATAGATCTCCCGGCCGTCCGCGCTGCGAAGCAGTTCTCCTTTCCGCTCGAGTTCGGTCACCGTCTGTCGGACCGGTTCGGGCGCCAGCAGGGGTTCCCCCGCCTTCAGAGGCATTTCGGCGGCGGCGCAGACCAGGTGGCGTTGAAGAATATGGGTGTTGACCGGGTTGACCACGGCCGATTCCGGTTCCCGGGAGACCAATTCCTGCGGGTGGCGCATGAAATACTGGTCCAGGGCATCCTCTCCCCCGATCAGGACCACCGCCGAATCCTGGCCGTTTCGTCCCACTCGGCCGCCCCGCTGCCGAGTAGAGACGATGGTGCCGGGATACCCCACCAGAAGACAGAGATCGAGGTCCCCGATATCGATCCCCAGTTCCAGCGCGCTGGTGGAGATTACCGCCAGAAGGTCCCCGTCGGAGAGCCGGCGCTCGATCTCCCGCCGTTCTTCGGGAAGGAATCCGGCCCGGTAGGCGCTGATCCGGTCCTTGAAAACACCGGATCGGCTGCCGGCCCATAGGGCGATCAGTTCGGTCAGTTTTCGGGACTGGGCGTAGACGATGGTCCGCAGCCCCCGGTGAAGGGCCGCCTTCAACAGCAAAATGGCGGTCCGGGCCGGTCCCTGGACCGGGTCCACAAAGACCAGATGCTTGCGCCCCAGTGGGGCGCCGCT
>JAABSQ010000285.1 GCA_011390315.1 Desulfobacteraceae bacterium | reverse complement strand
TGCTTTTCCGTTCCGATCTGCTAACTTCGCATCAATTCGATCCAATTCTGAAAACTCAATCCTTGCTCAATGCCCTTTACCTGGCTCGACTACACCGTAATTGCAGGCTATGTGCTGCTGATGGTGATTGTAGGGTACATCGCTCAAAAACGGGGACAGGAAACTCTTGAAGACTATTTCACCAGCGGCAAGAACCTGCCGTGGTGGCTGATCGGTATTTCGATGGTGGCCACTACTTTTGCAGCCGACACCCCACTTGCCGTAACCGGCATTGTGGCCAGCGAAGGAATTGCAGGGAACTGGATCTGGTGGAATTTCATGTTCTCCGGCCTGATTACGGTCTTTCTCTACGCAAAGCTATGGAAACGGGCCGATGTGATAACCGACGTGGAGTTTATCTCCATCCGCTACTCAGGCAAACCTGCGCGAATCCTCCGGGGTTTCAGGGCCCTCTACCTGGCGTTCCCGATCAACTGCATCATCCTGGGGTGGGTCACCGTGGGAATGGCCAAAATTTTGGTAGTCTTAATTGGTGCCCAAAATTTGCTGGTTGAAATCGGGCCGTTTTTTTCAAATTCATTAATGAAGTTTGGGCCATTTTTCCTGGAAGTAGAGTGGATTATAATTCTTTCCCTCTATCTGCTCATCGGTATCTACATCTCGATGTCGGGCCTCTGGGGCGTTATCATCACCGATTTTGTGCAGTTCATCATTGCGATGGGCGGCTCCATCCTGCTGGCTTGGTACGCCGTGGATCATGTGGGCGGACTTGATCAGCTGCAGGCGGGGCTGAACGAGATATTCGGTAAAGGGCATTCAATTTTGTCAATCAATCCGCTTAATAGTCCGGAGATCGCCCTGGCAACCGCCCTCGTTTGGGTCGGTATGATGTGGTGGGCCTCCTGGTATCCGGGATCGGAGCCGGGTGGCGGCGGTTACATTGCACAAAGGATGTTTTCCGCGAAGGATGAGAAGAACGCGGTTGGCGGAACGCTGCTGTTTAACGTGGCCCATTTCGCACTGCGACCCTGGCCGTGGATTCTGGTCGCACTGGTCGCGATGATCGTTTACCCGAATCTGGATGACCCCGAAACCGGTTACCCCCTGCTGATGCTGGAACTGCTGCCTGCCGGGCTCCTGGGCCTGCTTGCCGTGGCCTTCCTGGCTGCGTTTGTATCCACGGTCTCCACACATCTGAACTGGGGCGCATCGTATGTGGTGAACGACTTTTACAAGCCGTTCATCAAACAGGAATACAAGTTTGAAACAAAAGAGCTGGCGCAGAACCATTACGTGAAAGTGTCGCGCTGGACCACCCTGCTGATCATGGCGGTGGCCATCCTCGTCTCTTACCTGTTCGATACGGTTCGCGGCGGATGGGAGGCAATTCTCTCGATCGGGGCCGGTACCGGCCTGGTATATATGCTGCGCTGGTTCTGGTGGCGCATCAACGCATGGAGTGAGATAGCGGCGATGTCGGCCGCAGCAGTCGGGTTCACGCTAACCAAAATTATCGGATATGATGATTTTGCAGAGCAGATGATTTTCACCACCATCTTTGCCACCATTGTCTGGATTGCGGCCACCGTCTTTACGAAGCCCACAGATGAAAAGACCCTGCAGAGCTTCTTCGACCGGGTGAAACCCGGTGGCCCGGGGTGGAAACGATTTCTGCAGGGTGGAGAGCAAACCTACTCACTGTTGCCGGGAATCCTGTTTGCGGCCGTCAGCGGGGCATCGATCATTGCCTTGTTATTTGGAATGGGCGAGATCTTCTTTGGATCGATGTTGCTGGGAGTTGGCTGCTTTACAGCAGGAACGGGCGGGCTGTGGTTTGTGGTGAGGAAGATCTAAATCGATTGATGATTTATGGTTGTTAATTGAGGGTCGTAGTTAGGGGAATGGGCTTTCTATTTCTCGCAGATTTTCGCAGAGGAAACGCAGAGTCACGCAGATTGGCTAATCGACTAATGAAAGAATTTTTATTGAGCAAGAGATTAATCCCTTATTTGTTGTACCTCTGCGAAGATCTGCGAGAAACAGTTCACAAATCCTCAATCCACCGCTTCAAAGAGTGCAAAAAGGTGATCGTCTTTGCGGAACCCGATATGGTGCCCGGATACATGGGTTAGCATTCCGTCTTTTGGCAGAAATACCCGCTTCACGGGCTCACCCTCTTCAGAAAGGACCAGCCACTCCTGATCATTCTCATGCCAGCGGGTCATTTTCAGCCAGATCCGGTTTTGATGGTCCACAATCATCTCTTCGTAACTCACTTTCCGGTCGGGTAGCAGATCCATGACGGACTGAAGCTGGTTCGGATGATGATCGCTAAACTCCTCCTCAATATCCTTCAGTTCATTCTCAGAAATGGGCAGACGCTCCAGCTTTACATCGATGATCCGGACGGTATCGAGCTCGCTGTTCAGTTCCGCTATTTGGCTGTTCTCACTCCATGAAACGAACAGGGTCTCCTGTCCGGCTGACGGTTCGAACAGGAATTCGGGCCCGAAAGGTACCGGAGCACCTCCCATGACGCTGCCGTCCACAATCAGGCGTGCAATATCTGCTGCAGGGAAATTTTTCTGTACCCTAGTGGCTTCACCGCCCCGATCGTAGACGCGCAGACCGGTAACCGGGTCTGATTCAGCGTCAAGCAAAGCTCTTAGGTTTCTTTCAACAACGAAGTAGGAATATGTACCTCTGATCGGAAACATCTTGTTCACCCGGTTGCCATTGGTGGTTTGAATAATGAATTCAGATGGTTCATAGCTGCCGGGTTCGTAGTAGACCGATTTTTGGTTCTGCTGGTCATAGATATGAATGCCGCCGGTGGAATCGACCTGCATGGATAGAATATCCCCGACCTCTCCGGGTCCTCTTCCCTCGCTTGCGATGATATCAACAAGCTCCCCGGTTTCGGTTATTCTGAGCATCACGGCTTCTTGGCGGTCGTTCAGGATCACATCACCATCAGGCATGACCTCCGATCTGTAGTTGAGATGGCCGAAGTAGATATCGCCAACCTGATCAAATTCGATCAGTTGCTCCGGCCGTTCTTCGGGAAGTTCGTCAATGGTTGTCCGGAAATCAGCGTTTTCATTGCCGGTGCATGATACAAGGAGCGCTGCTGCCAGAAGCCATAACTTTTTCATATTCAGTGAATCGATGATCATTTGGAATTTATCAAGTAAAGATACTATAGATTTAATTTTTAACAATATGGGAGATATGGATTAATGATTGCGGATCGTTTTTAAGGTATGGGGCTTGTTATTTCTCGCAGATTTGCGCGGATTTCCCGCTGATTTTCGAAGAATACCTCTCAATAGACTAAAGTAGATTTTCCACAACAACCATTCATAAAGATCGATATACCCATTCGCGTGACTCAGCGATTCATCTGCCCCTTGGGGATCGATATGCGGCGAATATCTGCGGAACTCTGCGAAAAACCAAGCCGAGGGAAAATATACTCGAATTTCTCTTACTCATTTAGTAGAATTGGGAATGAGCCGAATCATACCCGTCATATTGATTCTGATTTTAATCCTCATTCAGGGATGCGTTGTCTACATGCCTGCAAGTGAGGCGGTGATCTATCATGATCATGATAATGATGAGGAATCCTTTGGGGTCGAAACGTCATTTCCGTTTCCGGTAGCCGGTTCTTCTATCAGTTATAGCGCCATGCTTCTTCCGCAGGGAATCCGGGATGAGATCCGCAGGAAGAACAGCGAAGAAGTGCAGCCCGGCGAAGAGATCGAATTCAAAAACACCTTCCTCCCCGGCAATTTCATGCCCTCGGTCACCTTTCCACTAACAAACCGTTCGGCACTAGGTGTAAACATCAATCCATTATATCCAGGTCTCGACGGAACCTTTCACCTGTTCGGCGGCAACTGGCTCACCACCACCTTTCAGTTTCCGGCCTACGACGGAATCGACTTTGAGTGGATTCTTCAGCGTCCGGTGGTCCGGGTGGAGGATGGCGGTTTATCAGCCGGACTTTTCTACCGGAAAGAACGCATCTCCTACTATTTAGACGACGGTACTGAAGCTCCCGGCCTGTTCGACTTTGTGCCCAGAACCTTTCGCAGTGACTGGTTCGGTGCCCGCCTGGCCGGACAGTTTCCGGATATGTCGGGCGAGCAACGGATGAAGTTCCATTTTCATGCCGGATACAACCCCGATTACAGTTCTGCGCTCTTCATGTTCGGCATCGGCGTCACTTTCAGGCCCAATCCAAGGCCGCAATTCCGGGATCCTGTACGCTATTGGTGATTACTGAATTGAGGGGTTCACCGCAGAGGCGCAGAGGATAGTGTGGGGATGCGACGGCAAAAGTCAGACTTCAAACGTGAGTCGTGAAACGTGAGAAGTCAGACGAGAGCTTCATAGCTTGATATCATTGCATATACATGAATCTGCTTATCAGTGCAAATACACAATTTATCTTTTCATTGAGTTCCTCTAATTCATCTCTTTTTAGATACTTGAGCTCAATTGCTGTCTCGATTTGTGTATCCAGCTCTACAAGCGATGAGCGGGCAATTTCATAGAACCTAACTCTTTCTGCTTTTGATTTTCTGGCTGACCCTTCACTTAAATTCGAAGATATGGATATGGCAGCCCTTCGCATTTGGTTGACCAAACCATACTGTTCATGTCTTGGAAAATGCTCTGTAATTAAATAGATCAACTTTGTAAGCTGAATACTCTCTCTGTATACCCTAAGATTTTTGTGTTTTAAATCAAGCATGTATTGATGCAATTAAACCCTGCTATAGGTATGATCAGATTTTACCCAATCCCTTACAAGAAAAGTGCATCTACCGTCTCACGTTTGACGTCTGACGTTTGTCATCAGCTCCGCGTTTCCTCTGCGAAGATCTGCGAGAAACAGTTCACAAATCCTCAATCCACCGCTTCAAAGAGT
>JAABSQ010000284.1 GCA_011390315.1 Desulfobacteraceae bacterium | reverse complement strand
GGCATGGGTCCTCCTTTTCAGTAATAAAGGTTCAACATATTCGGCGATTCCGCACCCTCTTCCACCCGGGAAGGGGCGCCGCACAGGCGTTTTCCGCCGGATGCGCGTAGAAAGCGCAGTTTCAGAACGGAGGTCGGGTGGCTGCCTCCATTTTAGTGATCCGCCTTCGGGCCTGTTTCGCATTTCGCCCGCAGAGGGCCGGTTCGGGCCGAAGATCGCGGCACACCTGAGGGCGCTCCGGGCTTCCGAAAAGACAGCATTGATTGTCTCGGGTCAACTGAATGCATCGCACCCCGGCCGGTTTTCCTTTGGGCATACCGGGAATGGGATGGGAAATAGACGGGGCGATGCAGCAGGCCCCGCAGCCCGGGCGGCACTCCATCGGCCTATTCCGCCATCAGAAAGGGGTTGAACCGGGTGTCTTCATCATAGACATCGATCCGTTCCTGCCGCTTCAGAAAATTGACCACCCAATAGGTCAGGGGGGTGGCGGCCGCCTCATAGGCGGATTTGAAGAGCCACTGGGTGATCATGGCCGTGATCAGCCCCTCCAGGGGAATGACCCCGCCGAAGGCGAGTGTGATAAACACGGCGGAGTCGAGCCCCTGTCCGATCAGGGTGGAGCCGATGGTGCGGGTCCAGAGCCACCGGCCCCGGGTGGCGATCTTCATCTTGGCCAGAACATAGGCGTTGGAAAATTCGCCGATCAGGTAGGCGACGAAGGAGGCGGCCAGCAGCCGGGGCGTGAATCCCAGGATGCGTTCATAGGCTGTCTGACCCTCCCAGAAGCCGGCCGCAGGGAGCATGCCCCCGGCCCAGATGGCGGCCGCGGCGATGAGGTTGCAGAAAAACCCGAGCCAGATCACCCGGCGGGCCTGGCGGTATCCGTAGACTTCGGTCAGCACGTCGCCGACGATATAGCTGATCGGAAAAATAATGACGGCGGCCGGCAGAATCAGGTCGCCCAGTTGAATCAGTTTGACCGCAATGATATTGGCGGTGATGAGGCAGGTCACGAAAAGGGCCGTGATCAGCACAAACCACTTCGAGTACGTCTCTTTCATGTTCATGTTTGTCCTTATGATTGTTGCCTGTTCCGCCTTCTTTGAAGGGAGAACGGCATCCGCGTGAAATTATCTTTTATTCTTCATCCGGAACCGCATCGAGATCCGCCAGCCACACAGCCGATTCCGAGTCGCTGGGCGCCCGCCAGTCGCCCCGGGGAGAGAGGGAGCCGCCGGAGCCCACCTTGGGGCCGTTGGGGACGGCCGAACGCTTGAACTGGCTGATCTGGAAAAACCGGTAGAGAAAGACCCGCAGCCATTTCTTGATGGTGGCCAGGTCATAGGCATGCCGGCCTTCTTCGGCGATCAGGTCCGACCAGGAGCCGCGGGTTTTATCGCCCCAGGCCGAAAAGGCCAGAAAAGCGATTTTCCGGGGCCGGTATCCGAACCGGCTCGTGTAGTAAAGATTGAAATCCTGGAGCTCGTAGGGGCCGATCTTTTCCTCGGTACTCTGGGCCGGGGCGTCTGTTTCCGGGTTATCGGAATCGCCGGTCTCGGCGGGGATCAGTTCCGGGGAGATTTCGGTGTTCAGAATCGATTGAAGAATGGCTCCGGTGGCCTCGTCGAACTGCCGGGATTCGATCACCCAGGCGATCAGGTGCTGAATCAGGGTCTTGGGGACCGACCCGTTGACGTTGTAGTGGGACATGTGATCCCCGACCCCGTAGGTGGCCCATCCCAGAGCCAGTTCGCTCAGATCCCCGGTGCCCAGCACCATGGCGCTGTGGTGGTTGGCCAGCCGGAAGAGATGGGAGGTCCGCTCCCCGGCCTGAATATTTTCAAAGGTGACGTCATAGACCGGTTTGTCGTCGGCATAGGGATGGCCGATGTCGCGCATCATCTGCATGGCCGACGGGCGGATGTCGATCTCTTCAGCGGTGACGCCCAGGGCCTTCATCAGCTTGTGGGCGTTTTCCTTGGTGGTCTTGCTGGTGGCGAACCCGGGCATGGTATAGGCCAGGATATTGGTGCGGGGCAGGTTGAGCCGGTCCATCGTCTTGGCGGCCACGATCAGGGACTGGGTGGAGTCGAGGCCGCCGGAGACGCCGATCACCAGCCGGTTGATGTCGGCGGCATCGAGCCGCTTCATCAGGCCGTGGACCTGAATGTTGTAGGCTTCGTAGCACCGTTCGTCGCGCACTTCAGGGTCGCTCGGCACGAAGGGGAACCGTTCGATGTGGCGCAGGAGTGAGATTTCCCCCTGAGGCGCCTGGAATGTAAAAGGGATGCGGCGGATCGCCCGGACCCGGTCCCGCTGGTCTCCCACTGTGTCATTAAAACTGGTCATGCGCATCCGGTCCTGGCGGAGCCGGTCCAGGTCCACATCCGAAGCGATGATCTGCTCTTCGGCGGAAAACCGTTCCGATTCGGCGATCAGGTCGTTGTTTTCATAGATCATGGCATGGCCGTCCCAGGCCAGGTCGGTGGTCGACTCCCCGGGCCCGGCCGCGGAGAAAAGATAGGCGGCCACGCACTTGCCCGATTGGGAAGCGCACAGCCTGTGCCGGTACTCGGCCTTGCCCACGGTGATGTTGCTGGCGGACAGGTTGGCCAAGACCGTGGCGCCGGCCATGGCGCCGTACGTGCTGGGCGGCACCGGGGTCCAGACGTCTTCGCAGATTTCCACGAACAGGGAATATCCCGGATAATTGGGTGCTTCAAAGATCAGATCGTTGCCGAAAGGAACCGTCTGCCCCAGAATATGAATTTCCCGGCCGACCGCCTCCCGGGCCGAGGTGAACTGCCGTTTTTCATAGAACTCCCGGTAATTGGGCAGATAGGTTTTGGGCGCCACCCCGAGGATCTTGCCCCGATAGAGAACCACGGCGCAGTTGAAAAGTTTTCCCTCAAACCGAAGCGGGGCCCCGATGATCAGTACCGGTGAAAAATCCCGGCTTTCCGTTCTCAATTTCTGCAGCCCCGTTTCTACGCCGCTGAGCAGGGCATCCTGGTGGAAGAGATCCTCGCAGGAATAAGCGGAGAGACCCAGTTCCGGAAAAAGGGCCAGCCCTGCGTGCATTTCCGAGGCGCGCCGGGCCAGGCCCAGGGTGCGCTCGGTATTGTATTCGGGATCGGCGACCCGGATGTAGGGAATGCAGACGGCGGTTCGCACAAAACCATGGGAATAGATGGAATGAAAGGGATGAGACATGAAGGTACCTCGTTTATGATGGAGATGAATTCGCGATTTCCGTCTGGATCCGTTTCAGATCCTCGGGGAGGAAGCGGTATCGTTTTTGGCAAAATTCACAGGTGAGTTCGGTGTTCTTCTCCTGATCGATCAAAAGGCCGATCTCTTCGGAACCGAGAGAAATCAGGGCACGTTCCACCCGTTCCCGGTCGCAGGAGCACCGGAAGATCAGGTCCCGTTTTTCCAGAATGCGATACGGAATATCGGTGAAAATCAGATTCAACAGGTCTTCCGGAGTTTTGCCCGATCGAACGAATTCGGTCACCGGCGGCAGGTGTCGGATTCGGTCGACCAGCTGATCGATCACCTCTGTTTCAACCTCCCCTTTGGCGGGCGGAAGGGACTGAATCAGAAATCCTCCCGCTGCGGTCACCCCCCGGGGATCGGCGAAAACGCCTAAACCGACAGCCGAAGGGGTCTGTTCCGATTCGGTGAGATAAAAAGCCAGGTCTTCGGCGATTTCACTGGTGTGAAACTGAACGATCCCCCGATAGGGTTCCTTCAGAAGCAGATCCTTGGTGACCGTGAGGAAACCTGCCCTGCCCAGGGCCCCGGCCACATCAAACTTGCCGTTTTCGGGTTCGAGCTCTACCTGAGGCGCGGCGACATAGCCCCGCACATGACCCGCTCCGTCCGCCTCCACCAGGATTTTCTTCAGCGGACCGTTTCCCTCGAATTTGAGCGCCACCCGCTGTTCGCCTTTGAGCAGCGCCCCCATCAGGGCGCCGCCGGTCAGCGCCCTTCCCAGGGCGACGGCGGCGGTGGGATAGGCGGACTGTCGGGTGCAGGCGTCTGCGACCAGCCGGGTGGTAATGCAGGCCAATCCCCGGACCGCTCCGTTTTGCGTCATGGCCCTGACCAGATAATCTTTCACGCCGATTCCTTTGGGTTAAATATGGTGTCTTATCGAAAATTCGCCGGCGGGCAAGCCTGGTTTTCATTTCCGGAAAACCCGGTATAATGCCTTCGGTTCAATTAAACCATAATAAGGGATATCCATGGGGAGGGCAAGGTTAAGATCCGACTTCGGTCAAAGTTGCGGAAACGAATGAGAAGCCGGTTTTGGACCGTTTCTTTGCAAACGCCATATTTTGATTGACTTTTCATCTAAATTAAACAAAGTGATGGTATTTTATGGGGACGGAATCGGAAGACCGAAAGCGGATAATCAGAACGCATTCACCCCTGCACTCAGCGGTAGGTACAATTTTAATACACAAAGAAAAAATGGTTTTCGAGATCATCGTTTCAGGAGCGGTTTCAGTAGCGGTTTCAGTCTCGAAAAGTCGATTTGGAAAAGGTTGAAAGCATGTTCAAAGTGATGATTCGGGACAATATGTCCCCTGTGGCGAAGGAGATACTGGAGGCGACCGGTAAAATCGAGGTGGTGGTGGACAACGACAAATCCACCAGTGACCCCGAGGTGCTGGCCGACCTGATCAAGGACTTCGACGGGCTGGCGGTTCGAAGCGGAACCAAGGTCACCGAAGCGGTGCTGGAAAAGGCGCCCAAGCTCAAGGTCATCGGCCGGGCCGGAATCGGGGTGGACAACATCGACCAGCAGGCGGCTACCCGCAAAGGGGTCGTCGTCATGAACGCACCGGGGGGGAATACCGTCACCACGGCGGAGCATGCGATTTCTCTGATGTTCGCTCTGGCCCGGAACATTCCCCAGGCCACCGCCTCCCTTCGGGA